>JBATLM010000303.1:0-5465 GCA_049289315.1 Cyclobacteriaceae bacterium | reverse complement strand
GGCTTATAAACAAAAAACCCCGACATGTATACCTGCCGGGGTTTTAAGGGATTGCTAACTGTGTCATCTTACTGTTTTTTTAGTGAAACTTAATTCTGACAATTGAGCGGCTACCTGGCCACGGGTTCCGAACTCTACACGTACATAACTCTTTACCGCATTGGCGCTGCTGATCAAAGAACTTGGTCCTTTGTAAAACAACGTGTCACGATGGATACGTGCATTGGTCAGTGCTACCTTCGCCTTGGACCAGGATTCGTTGAGCGCTTTCAACTGAGCTGCTTTCTCCAGCATGGCTGGTGGCTGCAGTTGGGCTGAGGCGGTCTCGTACGCTGGCACTTCCTGGATCAACTGAGCCAATCGCATGAAGTTATGGGCTTTCGCTACATAGCTAAGTTGCGTGATGGATCGGGTAACCTGTGGTTGTTCCTCGTTGTCCTCACTAGGTACAGGCAGCCTGTTGTTGTCGTACTTCAGTTGTCCCATGATCAACCGGCTGTAGTAGCGAGCGTTGGCAAGCGTTTGCTGAGGTACTTGTGAGGCCTTCATCGTACCGATGACCTGAGTCACCAGCTTTTGAAGGTCAACGTACACCTTGGTCCGTTCGTTGGTAATGCCGCTCAAGGCATTCCTTTTTTGTGAAACATCTTGCAATGAACTTTGTGCTTCATTAAGCAAAGCTCTCATTGCTTTAAGCTGGAGGGACTGGCGACCAGGGTTATACTTACCTCCGTACCCGGTGCAGATATCTACTAGCCTAGAGTAGCTTCCTGCGTTTTTAACATTTGACATAACTGATAAGTTATTAAGTTAATCATACTCTTAATACGTAGAGATACCCTAGAAAGGTTTCACGATTTGGAAAAAACTTATAAAATATTTTAATTATTTTTTTGTTGGCGGACAACCTCACCCCAACCCTCTCCACAGGAGAGGGGGTAGTGCAAGTGAAATTTGAAAAATGCCCTACCTCCACTGGCACGGCATCGTCTGCCTCCGGCTGACTGGCGACCCTTTCTCCGTCAATGGGCGGAGTGACGAAGGAAGACCTCACCCCGACCCTCTCTCCGCCAGTGGGCGGACACGGCACAGGAGAGGGAGCAGTGTAGGTTACGATGAAATGCACAACCACCCAACCCGTCATCGCCTACCTGCCATGCCTTCGGCAGGTAAACGGCAGGCAGGCGATCCGCCAACTGGCGGAGTGGCGATCCCTAGGCTATGAAATGGGTAAAGACGATATCTTCAATTCATTCCACCACGTTAGGCGCTTTGAATTTCAAAGATGACTCTCGTTCCCACTGGAGATTCTTCCTGCTTGCCATGCCTTCGGCAGGTAAACGGCAGGCAGGCGTTCCTCGGCATAGCAATTCAGGTTGTTGGTTCACTTCAGCTTACTATGAAATGCACAACAACCCCATACGTCATCGCGAAGGCAGGGAGGCATGAGGGTGGGTGGCTGTGGCGATCCCTAGGCTATGAAATGAGATTTGAAAGCAGACTTGTGAGATTGCCCCGTTACTTTCTTCACCAACTTCCCTCCAAACTCCTCACCTATCAGGATATATTCCACAGGATACCCAAAGTAATTTCTACCCTATCAGGTCAAAGTATACAGGGTACCATCAACAAAATTGACGGTATTAATATAAAGTGCACAGGGTATCAATATAAACTTCTAGCCTATCAGGTTATAGTCCAAAGGGTATCAAAAGTAATTCTCACCCTATCAGGTTATGGTGTGTAGGGTACCAATTTAAACTTTTACCCTATTAGGTTAAAGTGCGTGTGGTACCAGTTTAAACTTCTACCCTATCAGGTTATAGTGCACAGGGTACCAGTTTAAACTTTTAACCTATCAGGTTATAGTGCGTGTGGTACCAGTTTAAACTTCTACCCTATCAGGTTATAGTGTGTAGGGTACCAATTTAAACTTCTACCCTATCAGGTTATGGTGCATAGGGTACCAATTTAAACTTTTACCCTATCAGGTTATGGTGCATAAGGTACCAATTCAAACTTTTACCCTATCAGGTTGAAGTACAAAAGCAAGTTATCAACTTGCTCTCATGAGGAGCTTAAGTCACAGACTTAAGCTAGATGAGGCATTTACTCGGGTACGAGTATCACATATGCCCTCCCAATGGCGGAAGACTTAGGTCTATTAAGAACTCCCAATTCGAGATTTTACTATTTTGCAAAGTGCAAGAACAATTCCGATGCACGATACAAAAGAACTTAGTATGCGACTCTTTTCCTTCTCAACATCTAGGTCATGAGCCTCTTCGTCTCTAATAATCTTTGCAACTGAAATCAAATGGAAATCCTCTTTTGATATTATTTTATCATTAAGAGCGAGTTCAAGACGGTCCATAAATGCAGGCCTCTTTCTTCCATTTTTAATCGCCATTTCATTTAATCTATCATCTTTGTGATAAATTTTGTTGAGTAAGTTCTCAACTATTTTTACCAACGAAAGAATTGCTTTCGTTTCTTGTTTTATCTCAATTAAGGCAGCAATCTTTCCCAATTCATTCCCTACTTCTACATCAATATCCTCATTGTTGTCAATCAATCCTTTCAATTTTATCTTAATCTCTTTATTCAAGTTATTGTTATCATCAATCTCTTTCTGAAGTTCTGAGATTTTTAGCTGTAGCCTATCTCTATCCATAAACAACCAGAGGATGATAAATCCTGCAACAACCCCTAATGCAATTAAATCTTTCTTTGTCATATTTGTTTTGTATAGTTTAAAGCTGATCAATGGCTTCACAAAGGCGACTGGCATATGCAAATGCAGCCACCCGAACCCAATCCTTAGTAACAATGAATACCCAGAATGATAAAATAATCAACAATGACATGTTTGTAAACCAATATGCTTCAGAAAAGTTACTCACTCTAAATGAACCTACCTCCTTATATGCCTGAAGGTAAGTCACAATTAGTAAAATAATAATCACTCCTATGCTTAGTGCTTTTAGAGCCCATAAATTTCTTCTAAAACCATAGCTCGTGTTTTCTTTGAAAAGTAAATTAAACTTCTGCGTGTCCCTTGTTTGTGTGATTATAAACTTTGACCAAGCCCCATAAATTTCATCTGATGCTGAAGGTGTCTTCTTTTCATTCTCATAGTCCGGAGCGATACTTAACGGGCATATCTGGCTAAGCTTATTGTGGTACCGTTCTTTAGACAGCTTGTTAATTACACCATCTGTTATTCTCAATAATTGTATAGAAGGTTGGCCACCCCATGAATTCCATAGCTCGGGCTCTTTAATCTTTCCTTGATCCCTACCAAGTTGAGAAAAAAGATAACTCATTACTCCGACTAGGCCGAATGTAGAAGCAGCATGCAAGTAGTTCTCAAAATGTATCGTATAAAAAAAACCAACCACAAATATTGGAGCGAATAATATTATAACTGGATAAATTCTTGCTTTTAAGGAGTATACATCAAACATACATATTGTGGATTTTAAAATTAAAACACGTGTGGTAGAAAGGAAGAAGGTGTAATCACTGTAAGAAAGACAGGAAGTGGAGTTTGTAACTCTTTAAACTCTCTTTTAAACCTAGTTACACTATCAAAATCAATTTGACTTAGTTCGTTGGGACCATGAGGATGTGAGTGCCACTCACCGATGTAGCCTAGTTGTCCTCCTGAACTATGCGTCACATTATCTATTTTCTTTGGTAATCCGTGAAAGCCGCGATAAAAGCATACAGCATTGGCTTTACTATCAGATGGAGCGTCAATTAAATCAATTACATGAATAGTTTTCGTTTTTAAATTTATGGCACCAACAAGGATTCCTCCTGTTTCCTTTTTTTTTGCATTAATCATTTGTTCCTTCATTTTAATCACTATACCTGCTTTAAATCTGAGAGTCCAACTTGGGTCATTAACAGCATTAAATATGTCAAATGGGGCAACATCATACATTTGAGTTTCAATAGCATAGTTTGGGGATTCCGTGATTCGATTTAAAAAAACCTTACCTCCGTTTTTTGAATCAGTTATTTCTCGAGTTAAGGCTCCAGAAAAATAAGAAGCATGGGACGATAGTTTGCTGTCGGATAGAATTGTGGTTTCTGAATTGCATCCAACCCCAACGTTTACTGTTAGGTTTCCTGTACTTATCGCTTTTTCCTCTCTGATCAACCAATCACTTATTTTTTTTTCAACATGGCACAGACTATGCAATGACATTTGCAAATCATCTATTCTAGGGTTTCTATTTTCGCCTTCAATATACATAATACCCAAGTTGCCAAAGTCTGATATACTTGCGCTACAAACCCTTGAAGTATTAATGCCCTTTGCAAGGGTTAGCTTATTAAAAAATGATTCAGAAGCGGTAAAATCAAAAATCCAATCAAACGCATCAAGCGCCTTTTCCCTATAAAATATATCATTTCTAATATTGGCAATTCCCCAGATCATCACATCTCCAGTTGGATATAGCTTCATTATCTCCTCTTTTAATGCTATTGCTTTATTAGTACCTAAAGAACTTGATAAGAGTGCATGTCTAACTAAATTGTGAGGTAATAGATTATCTGGATCAATGAGAATAAATTTAGCTTGACCGGACCTAGCAAGTTGCATGACAATTTTCGAACCAAGAGCTCCACAACCAAACACAACAATGCTCATTGTATTCCTTTTTGGGAAGTTTACCCCTGAAATTCTAGATGCTAATGAAATTGTTAAAGGTTGGTTATGAGACTGAAAAGCTATTTGAATATCATTGTTTATTTTACCACCATTCACATCCCCTGTATCTATTCGAAATCTAAAATTAACAAATTCGATATCTGAAGAGAATCCTATAACTTGAGAAGGACGTTTAAGGGCAACAATTATAGGAAAGTGAACAAAACAATTTGAATCATAAATGGCTATAAAGTTTTCGAGCTCTGTCAAATCAATTTCATACGATTTGCAAAAACACTTAAACCCCTCCCATGTCTTTGGCAGATCCACGCTGTAATGCTCAAATGTTTTTTCGCTATTACTCCATAATACATAACCATAATGGAGATTCCTTTTATCAGAACTTACTTTTCCCTTCTTTATTTCGTCCTTAAACTCATCAATAGTTTCCTTTAGATTATTGAGAGTTACTATTTTTAAAAATTTAAATGAATTTGTTTCTCCATCATTCAATCCTTCAAATACAGACATAGCAAAGCTTTTTGCTGAATCAAAGCCTTGCTTTTCTTTTACAATCTTTGCAAATGTGTCATAATCATAAATGATACTCCCAGAATATCCTTCAAGCCTTAAAGGGTCAAATTGTTCTCCATTGGTAGAAAGTTCTCCAGTGGCAGCGTCTCTAAGCCAATTGCCAATTCTTATTACAAGATCATTTATACGTTTATTCGCATACCATTCATCACTCGCACCTCTAACGTAACAAAAAGCTGGCGGGCGAGAATTTTTAGCAATGTACAAG
>JBATLM010000302.1:0-15333 GCA_049289315.1 Cyclobacteriaceae bacterium | reverse complement strand
CTTGTACCCTGTCCATTCTTCCCTTTAATACACCATATACTTCACCCTGCTGATTGGTAGGCTTGAAGTCAACACCGTTACCAGTGATATCACTGGCCAGCGCGCTCAATCTACCATACAACTTCATCGGAGCACGGAATGCATCTTCTCTCGCTCCTGTAAGATGGATGTCATACAGTTTGGCAGAGATACCTTGCGCCTGCGCTTCCATAGCTACCAACTCCTTCTTCAATTTTGCATTCTTTGTAGTAGGAATTAAGTCACTTAACTCTTTACGAATCCATTCCATTCTGTCAATCATCTCCACAACCGTGTTCATTGCATCACGCAATTGCAAAGAGAATATTACTTGCTCCTGAATCTCCTGATCGGTTCCGGTGGTGTTTGGATCTTTCAACACATCGAATGACTCAGTAAACTCTTTTCCACCCATCTTAATCTTGGCAGTAAATTTACCTGGAGCAACACGAGGCCCTAGCTGACCTTTTCTCAAATCAAGATCCCAGGTTACTAAAGGTCTCCATCCTTCACCATTCATTTCTACCCATGGTCTTCCTGGAGGTTTTGTTCTCAACTTAGGCTGGAAGGTAGACTCGTACCTTAAGTCCCACCATACCCTGTTGATACCTGCTGTGTTGGTACCTTCTAACGTGCGTACTAACTCTTGCTGAGCATTATAAATCTCTATCTGAACACCACCACTTACTGAATCTTTCAACAAGTAGTTAATAGGAGTTCCATAAGATGGGTTTCTACCTGCATTTGGACTTGGAGCATCAGTTTTAATAGCTTCTACTTCCTGAAAGCGGTAAGCTTTGCGAATGTTGAATGCATAGCTTGATTGTTGCACTGCGGCCGCATACTCTCTCAATAGAGAAATATCATCAAGAATATAATAACCCCGGCCATATGTACCCACTACCAGGTCATCAAAATTTTCCTGAATGACCAACCAGTAAACAGGTGCTGGTGGCAAGTTGTTGCTGAAGGACATCCAGTTCTTTCCATCATCAAATGATACGTATAGATCATTGTCTGTTCCTGCATATAATAAACCTTTCTGCTTTGGATCTTCCCTTACCACGTGAACAAAGCTCAAAATCGATTTTGGAATACCATTGCTGATTTTTGTCCAGGTCTTACCGTAGTCTGTAGTTTTGAATATGTAGGGATCAAAGTCTCCCATTTGGTGCATGTCTACCGAAATGTAAGCAGTAGCAGCATCATAGCGTGAAGGCTCGATGTTGGCAATCGTACCCCACTTTGGCATGGCGATATTAGCCGACACATTTACCCAGTTTTTACCGCCATCTTGTGTGATGTGTACCTGCCCATCATTTGAGCCTGTCCAGATCAAATCTTTTTGAACCTTTGATTCCTCAATAGCAAACAGTGTAGCGCCATCAAAAGTCATCAAGTTGTCTGTTGCAACTCCACCTGAGCTCTGTTGATGTGATTTGTCATTGGTAGTCAAATCAGGGCTGATGGTTTGCCAGCTTTGGCCCTCATCATCTGATTTATGTACATGTTGACTTCCTACATACACCCTATGTTGGGTATGAGGTGAGTGAGACAATGGGAAGTTCCAGTGCCATCTGTATTTCATATCTGCAGGAGACCATCCGTAACCTGCCTCAGGCCATACACGCACTTCGCGGGAGTGTCCCGTTCTCAAGTCATGACGCTGCAAGCCGCCATCATAGCAACCTGACCAAATAATATTATTGTCAAAAGGATCAGGACGGGCAAACCCACTCTCACAACCTCCTACACCTTTCCACAATCCTAAAGGAATGTATCCTTGCATACTGTTGCTTGGCCCACGATATGACCATCCATCCTGACGGTTACCGTAAACAAAATAAGGTATCTGATTGTCCACCTCTACGTGATACATCTGTGCAATCGGAAGGACCACACGCTGAAAAGTCTTTCCACGATTCAATGAGATACTGGCGCAACCATCATGTGCCACCATTATACGATCCGCATTCAAAGGATCGATCCATATATCGTGGTTATCACCACCACCTCGTGGGGGTCTCTTCTCTAGCGTTTTACCTCCATCCAATGATTGTGCAAAACGAACACTCATAAAATAAACTTCGTCTGGATTATCCGTAGAAACACCCATGCGTGTATAATAAGGAGCGCGCTCTGCCATGTCATGGTTGTTACTCATGAATTGCCATGTTTCACCGCCATCATCTGAGCGGTAAAGCAAAGGGCTCTTTTCTTCAAACAAAGCATATACCCTTTTAGGGTTACTATGAGATACAACAACGTTCGTTTTTCCTACCGGCTGTTGCTTACCTCCAGGAAGTCCTTTGGTGTTCATTGGCACCCAGGTATCCCCACCATCCGTAGAGCGGTAGATACCTCCACCTTCACCACCGCTATTGAGGCCCCAGGTATTAATATGGACAGACCACATGGCTGCAAACAAAATATTTGGGTTCTTAGGATCCATCGCAAGGTCAGCAGCTCCGGTGTTTTCATCTACAAACAAAACTTTTTCCCATGTAGTACCACCATCTTTGGACCTGTACACACCTCTATCTTGTTGAGGACCGTAGGTGTGCCCCAATGCTGCCGCATAAATAATATTGGCATTACCAGGATGAACTACTACTCGTCCAATCCTACCTGTTTTCTCGAGACCCTTATTCACCCATGTCTTACCGGCATCTTTTGAGAGGTAAATACCATTACCTACTGAGTGTGCCGGACGAATCACAAACGTTTCTCCTGTACCTACCCACACTTGGGAAGGATCTGTTGGTGCTAAAGCCACAGAACCTATTGATGACACATCCTGATCATCAAAAATTGGATTCCAGGTTACCCCTCCATCATCTGTTTTAAAAAGACCCCCGGAGGCGGCACCTATATAATTGACCATCGGATTACCTGGCTCGCCCGTGATCGCTATGGCACGATTCCCTTCTGGTCCGATAAATCGATACTTCATCTCCTTAAATACACCTGGATCATAAGTTTGAGCCAGCAAAGGAGAAATTACCACACTTAGCAAAACTGCTATGACATGTGCTTTTCGTAGAATAAACTTTATCATTGCTTAAATTTGACTTAATTGAAATTTCGGGCTCAATCTATGAAATAGGTAGGCTTCTCAATAACTCAATTGGGATGATCGGTGGATATTATCAAGCAATACTGCCATTAACATAAAATTAGAAACCATGAGTGACACAAACTGGTCCGCATTTACAAAACGTATTCCCGTTAAAGCATCAGTAGAACAAATTTATAAGGCCTGGGCTACCCAAGAAGGCCTCGAACATTGGTTTCTGCGATCAGCAGTTTTTACTGATCCAGATAAAAACCCCCGGGAAAGAACATCATTCGTTGAAAAGGGAGATACTTTCACCTGGCATTGGCATGGCTACCCTGATACGGTTTTTGAAAAGAGGGAAGTGATCGCTGCTAATGGAAAAGACCAAATACAATTTACTTTTTCTGGAGGCTGCCTTGTTACCGTTACCGCCCTACCGGTAGGTGATGTTACCATTTGTGAACTCACACAGGAGAATATTCCTTCAGATGATAATCCAAACACTAATTTATATGTAGGGTGTGGTGAAGGGTGGACATTTTACTTAGCCAATCTAAAATCAATACTGGAAGGTGGGGTAGATCTCCGCAATAAAGATAATGCCATCACCAAAGTTATTAATTCGTAACCATGAAGTGGATTCAGTTTGTATGCGTATTGTCTCTTTCTGGGGTATTCTTTTCATGTACTCAAGAGAAAGTTGAAAAAGGGGTTTCTTATGAGCTGGCGCAATCAAGGAAGGAAAGTATAAAGGATATTCGATACGCCTTACATTTTGACATTCCTGAAAGCCAAAACGAAAACATAACGGGAAAAAATACAATCACTTTTGTCTATAATAAGAATGCTTCCAAAAACCTCTACCTTGATTTCAATGAGAAAGAAGATCACTTAAAAACAGTTATAGTCAATCAAAAACCACTTGATGTTGCTATTGAAAATGAACACATTGCTATCCCGTCTCATCTTTTAAGTGAGGGGAAGAATGAAGTAGAAATTGAGTTTATCGCTGGTGACTTGTCTTTGAACAGAAATGAAGAGTACCTCTATACTTTGTTCGTACCAGATCGTGCCTCTACTTGTTTCCCTGGTTTTGATCAGCCCGATCTGAAAGCTTCATCTGAGCTTTCATTGTCGATACCCGATGAATGGGAAGCCATTTCTAATCAAAAGGCTGAGGTAACTTCATCTGACAACATAAAGAATTACCAATTTCTTCCTACTAAACCCCTCAGCACTTATCAGTTTGCATTTGCCGTAGGTAAATTTGGTAAGGCAACTGATGCTGTCACTGGAATGAATATGTATTATAGAGAAACCGATTCTGCTAAAGTGGCTGCCAACTTAGAGGAGATATTTAAGTTGCACAGTCAGTCCCTGGACTGGCTAAAAGACTACACCACCATCTCCTATCCCTTTTCTAAGTTTGATTTTGCTTTGCTCCCCACGTTTCAGTACGGTGGAATGGAGCATCCCGGAAGTATCTTTTACAGAGAAAGTAGTTTAATTCTTGACCCTTCTGCGTCTGTCAATCAAAGAATGCGAAGAGCAAGTTTGATCGCCCACGAAACGGCTCACATGTGGTTTGGAAACCTGGTGACCATGAAGTGGTTTGAAGATGTTTGGCTCAAAGAAGTGTTTGCCAACTTTATGGCGGCAAAGATTGTTAATCCGCAGTTCCCGGAGATCAATCACGACTTACGTTTTCTGATAGCACATTATCCATCTGCCTATGAAATAGACAGAAGTGCTGGTAGCCATCCTATACAGCAAAAACTGGATAACCTGAAAAATGCAGGAACACTCTATGGTGCCATCATCTATCAAAAGGCACCCATTATGATGCGCAACCTGGAAACGATGATGGGAGAAGAAAGCTTTCAAAGCGGACTTCGGGATTACTTGTCGCAGTACAGCTATAGCAATGCTACCTGGGATGATTTGGTAAGCTCGCTAAAGAAGTTTACTGAAACAGACCTAACACTCTGGAACAACGCATGGATCAAAAGCAAAGGTATGCCGGATATCGTTTACACATTGGATAACAAACTCTCTATTCGAGTAACTAATGACAGCATCGGTTTGGTGTGGCCACAAAGTTTTCAATACGAACTAGTAGGAGATCAAAATGAAGTAAAAGACATCATCATCAGTGACGCTTCAGGTTATACAACATCGTCCACCTTATCCGATTGGAAAATTGTTCCTAATTATAATGGTAGAGGATATGGATACTTTGCAGCTGATGAGAAAAGTAGAAACAATATGCTTGTCACAGTAAACAATGTGGAAAACCCAGAGGTGCGCGCTGCCATGTGGCTCAACATTTGGGAGTATGTACTAAGAGGTGAACTTGAAGCCAAACTAACGCTAGAAACTATTCTTGCTGGAATGGCCACAGAAAAAGATCCACTCCTACTGGAATACATTACCAGCAGAATGAGTAACATTTTTTGGCAATTGACCGCACAGGAAGACCGCCAACTGATAAGCACTAAAATTGATGATACCCTTTTTGATTTGATGGCCCTTGAAAAGGATATCTCTTTAAAGCGTATTTTATTTAATTGTTTCAGGCAAACAGCAAGTAGCAAAGAAGGGGTTCGCAACCTTAAAAAATTCTGGCGAGATGAGATGACCTTAGGTTTGGAAATATCCGAACAGGATCATATTGAATTGGCCTATGAGATCGCAGTAAGGGGCGTGGAGGGCAGCGATGAAATTATTGCAGCACAACTCGAAAACACCAAAAACCCTGACCGCAAGGAAGCCATGCAATTCATTAAGGGTTCTCTCTCTGGCAACGTGGCAGATTGTGATGCCTTCTTCGAAAATTTAAAAGACCCGAAAAACCGTGAGCATGAGCCATGGGTATTGAAAGCATTAGGGTTTCTTCATCACCCATTGCGTGCCCAGCAATCGGTAAAATACATTCAGCCAAGTCTGGAGATGTTAGAAGAAATTCAACTCACGGGAGATATATTCTTTCCAAAGGGATGGGTAGAACAAACTGTTTCAACTTACCAATCAAAAGAAGCGGCCGATGTCGTAAAACAATTTTTGAATAACAACCCCGAATTATCGCAAAATTTAAAAAACAAATTACTCCAGTCTGCCGATCCACTATTCAGAGCGGAAAAAATTCTATCATCTAAGCAGGCACAAAATATGTAACTTACCATCATGAAAAATTTCCTACTCCTCTCACTAAGCCTTATTGTATTAAGTTGTAATAATCCAAAACAACAAACTGAAAAACAGGAAGACCAAAAGTGGACATGGGAAACAGAACGATTTGAAAAGGCAGTCAATCAGGTAAGAGCTGGAAAAGACCTGACACCAAAGACATGGCCCAATGGTGGCAAGGTAGCAGTACTACTTTCTTTTGATGTGGACAATGAAACGGTAGCCTGGTGGGATGGTGAACCTACCATCTCAGACTTGTCGAGAGGAGAGTACGGATCACGGGTAGCATTACGAAGGGTAGTCGACTTATTAGAGAAGCATGAAGTTCCTGCCTCCTTTTTCATTCCTGCTTTAAGCTTACATCTTGCCCCACAAATGTCAGATGAAATCAAAAGATTACCACGACATGAGTTTGCAGTGCATGGATGGATACACGAACGTAATACCAGAGTACCTGCAGATAAAGAAAGAGAGATGGTAATCAACTCAAAGAAAATGTTGGAAGACCTTACCGGTGAAACCCCTGTTGGTTATAGAGCACCATCATGGAATTTCAGTGCAGCTACTCCTGACATCATTAGGGAGGTAGGTTTTCTTTATGAAAGTTCAATGATGGCTGATGATCGTCCATACGAATTAGTTATCAATGGAGAACCCTCAGGAATTGTAGAACTTCCTGTTGAGTGGATTTTAGATGATGCTCCCCTACTCAACCCCCGAGGAAACAGTTACGCCAATCCGCGTGAGTTACTGGAAGTATTAAAAGATGAATTTGATGTAGCTTACGAAGAAGGTACCATGTTCTTAATGACCATGCATCCTCATTACAGTGGTCACCGATCACGCATTGTGGTATTGGAAGAACTGATTGAATATATCAAATCAAAAGACAATGTATGGTTTGGCACTCATCAGGAAGCTGCTGAATATGTGAAAGCTGAGGTGGGCTTTGACTAATAGCCACTGAATTTCGTCCTCACCTCTTCCAGGCTCTTGGGTGAACCTACCATAGTAACAATATCTTTTAAGCGCAATCGTGTATAGCCATGAGAGATGATCATCTGACCTTTTCGTTTTACTGATAGGATAATCACATCTGTAGGCAAACGGAGATCTCTTAATGTCATTCCATGAATATCACGGGTAGCAATCTCAATGTCCAGTGTATCCTGCGACTTGTCCATACCCAACAACAAAGAAGTAGCATTAGGTGAACGCACAAAATGATCCAATAAACTTACCATCGCTGTGGAAGGGTCTATGATCAGGTTGCCGAGTTTGTGAAATTGTTCCATGTTCTTTCTATCATTAATTCTAATGACTACTTCCTTCGTTCCAATGTGCTCATACACCATTTCAGCAATTGCATAGTTCTCCTCATCAGAAAGCATACAGACTATAGCATCTGCTCTTTCCATATCCAATTTTTGTATTTCCTCCAAAGAAATATTTGGAATAGAAACAATTTCAAGATCCGCATCTTTGGCTATCGCATCCTGACGGTTGATCGAAATAATTTTCGATTGCCACCTACTCGCCTTCAACTGTTTCGCAAGGGCTATCGACTGACTTTCGAGCCCGAAAATATAAGCGTCTTTCACACCATCAAATGCTGGAGTAGCATGCCGGAGATGGCTTTCCTTTACCCATGTGATAGCCCATTTAAAAAGTGGAGGCCCAACCAATTGATTGATGACTACGATGGCAATGATCACGGCTTCAAACTGTACTCCCCAGCTTGGAAAGGCTTTGGCAACAAGGGTAGTTAAACCCAGTGCGACACCTGCTTGTGTAACATGCGGCATCCAAGCTATAAATCTATATTGAGAATCGTCCTTTGCCAGTACCACACCCAGAAAACTTGCAGCAAACATGCTCACTATCCTAAAACCAAAGAACAAGAAGGCCACTCCAACAACAGTAAAAAATACTTCCAGGGATAATGATGCACCTGTTAGGGTAAAGAATACGATATAGACTATCGGGCTAATCTTTTTTAAGACCACAGAAAATTCAATCCTATGCCGACTGTTATTGGTCAGTAAGAAGCTACCTATAATACAGATGAGTAAAGGTTCAAGTGTAAATTCGTGCCCTATCAGTTGAAGCGACTCTGCCCTGACAACATTGGCCAGTAAATAAACACTATAGCCGATGAGCAACAGCAAAGCCCCTTTTACATATCGATGAGATTTAAATGAAAATGGAAGGTTCAATACCTTTCCTACAACAATTCCTATTAAGCCCGAAAACAGTATTTCAAGAAAAAGAATCCATATAAAAGTAAGATCAATTGGAGTCTCGTGAATAATGGCCTTTGACACGGCAAAACAAATCGTGAATAATGTGATTACAATTACATCAATCAACACAGTTACCCCCACTGCTGTTTTTGTGAAAGGGCCACTTGCTCTCATCTCATTGATAATAGCCAATGCCGAAGAAGGAGATCTTGCCACGAATATGGACCCAAACAAAAGTGCAATCGCTAGCCTTGTTAGTTGTGGCTCGTCTCTAATAAAATTAATATGCCCAGATACCCAATAAATAAGAACAGTCGATAAAATAAATATCAACGTTACTTGTGCGAAGGTCATCCACTGAATGCTCTTGATTCGGCTCCGCATCTCTTTCAGGTACAACTCAGAGCCAGCCGAAAACGCAATGATCGCCAATGCGATGTCATTCAAGAACCTAAGCTGATTTAAACTTTCTACAGGAATAAAATTCAGTATAGAAGAGCCCGCAAAAATTCCGGTGATGATGAGGCCTGTAATAAGGGGGAGGTTGAATTTTCTGAGGTAGCCTGCGATTTGAAAACTCGCAATAGCAACAATTCCAAAACCAATAATCTCAATAAGCAACGAATCAGTCATAGGTTGGTTTAAAACCAAATTTCAAAATACGTAAAGTATTCCAATTTCCTCTTCTCAAGTTAGCCTTGCATAAACCAAAATAAAACTCCAATATTAATATCTAAGTAACTCCTTCACACTCATTCACAATCCATGAGTCAATTTATTCGCGCTATTAGGAAATGGGATTTGGTATTACTGATGATCAATACCATTATTGGCGCAGGTATATTTGGACTTCCTTCAAAGGTATTTCAATTATCTGGCACCTATAGCATTCTTGCTTTTGTTGTATGTGCACTAGTTATTTTTAATATCATCATTTGCTTCGCTGAAGTAGGAAGCCGATTTGACAAAACCGGAGGACCCTACATCTATATACTCGAAGCCTTTGGAAGCTTTCCAGCCTTCATCATGGGATGGTTGCTCTTATGGTCACGCATTGTATCCTATGCTGCACTTATTAATTTACTAGTTACCTATAGTTCCTACTATCATCCCAGCCTCAACCATTTTCTTCCTCGCTTATTAATAATGGTTGTTCTAACAGCGTTACTAACTGGCATCAACTATGTGGGTGTAAAAAAAACCACTACTGTTAACAACTTTCTCACCATTGGCAAAGTAGTACCTCTACTCATTTTTATTTTGGTGGGTTTTTTCTTTTTACAACCAGAACTCCTCTCCTTTCACGAGATGCCTGAGTTCAGCAATTTTTCATCTTCCGTTCTTCTTTTAGTATTTGCCTTTGGTGGTTTTGAAGTGGTAGTGATCAATTCCGGTGAGATGAAGAATCCCAATAAGATTGTGCCGTATGCTTTGATCATCTCGGCATTGATTGTTATGGTGCTTTATGGGTCTATTCAACTTGTATCAGTCGGAACCCTTCCTGGTCTTGGTAGTTCTGAGAAGCCATTGGCAGATGCCGCCCAAAGTTTCATGGGAGGTTTTGGAGGCAACCTCATTACAATTGGCGCGATCATTTCCATTGTGGGTGCATTGAACGCGATACTGCTTGTTGGTTCCCGCCTATTATTTGCCTTGAGTGATGAAGGACAATTACCTCAATCACTTTCCATTATCCACCCAAAATACCGCACTCCCACTATTGCGCTATTTGTGTTTACAGGCATCTCACTAATTATTGCCGTTACCGGATCGTTCATTTATGCCATTACCATCACAGCAATTATTCGCACGGTAATGTATGCTATGGTATGTGGTGCATTGATCAAATTAAGAAAACAGGATGTCGAGGGTAAGGAAGCAGCTTATAAAATTCCTTATGGAAGTTTTTTTGCAATAACCGGAATTCTATTTTCAGTCTGGCTATTCTCGAGTTCCCAGTTGATGGAAATGCGAGATGTACTAATTTGTATACTCGCTGGCGTAATTACCCACTGGATGTATAAGAAACTAAAGTAAATTAATTTGGAGTCCGCACACGAACAGAACCGGTCAGCAGCGAACGTTCAATTGATATTTTTAGCATAATCAAGCATAAAATCAATGATTGCAATTGTTGGTCTGATATTGGAAAGACAATAAGAAAACCAAACCTATGTTTTTCAACAACCTGAAAATTGCCTATCGACATCTGGTCAAAAATCGTGTTTTCTCCCTAATCAACATTTTTGGCCTTACCATTGGGTTCCTTTGCTTTATTATTATCGCTCTTTACCTGCACGATGAATTGAATTTCGATCGGATGCATAAGGATGCCTCCAGTATGTACAGGGTAATCCGCCATCAACAAACAGAAGAAGGTGTGATAAAAGACATTGCATCCGTGCCCGGAAGGATTGGACCTGAATCACTTGATCAGTTTCCGGAAGTCGAAGCGGTAATGCGTGTTTCCCATTTCGGCAGTCTTACAATGGGAAATGAACCGCTTTCCAGAGGATACGAAGAACTCAATGTAGTTGACTCTACATTTTTCGATTTTTTTGATTACAAATTACTACAAGGAAACCCAAAAACTGCGCTCACACATCCTAACGGTATTGTGATCTCCCAGAAAGTCGCTATGAAGTATTTCAATAGTGAAGATGCACTGGGAAAACAAATATGGGCTAATGACAATGATCTGTTCGTTGCCGGTGTTATGGAAAACTTTCCAACTAATTCACATCTCCAACTGGACATCCTATTTACTCAGGCTGCTGTAGATACCTATTTCCCTTTCCATGCAAGAATGCGCACAGGTGATTGGCACACAAATTCAACAGCAACCTATTTGAAAATAAAATCAGATCGTATTGCTGATGTTGAAAGCAAGCTGACGCACCTGGTAGCATCTAACTATCCACCAGAAAGAGAATTCCGTAGCGAGTTTACACTACAGCCATTACAGGAAATACATCTTTACTCAAGCAATATTGAAGACTATCAAATAAACGCGAGTGGCTTCACTCCCTTTTATGTTTATATGTTTACAGTAGTAGCATTTATGATTCTTTTGATTGCAGCCTTGAATTATATGAACCTGTCTACTGCAGCCGCTTTTAAACGGACAAAGGAAATAGGAACCAGAAAAACATTAGGTGCAGGAAAATTTTCTCTCATTAGTCAATTTTTAGGTGAGGCCATCATCCTTTCACTTTTCTCCCTCGTCATTGCAATTGCACTATTGCAGATATTTACGCCCAGCATTAACGCATTTACTTTAAAAAATCTCTCTATCCAATCATTACCGTTCAAATGGATAATTTCCATTTTATTCACTTTGGTAGGTTGTGGTATTTTGGCCTCACTCTATCCCGCATTTATTGTTTCAAAAGTTGCGCCCGCTGAGGCTATAAAAAAAGAAATACGCTTTGCTAGCAAGAGTATCCCTGTAAGAAAGGTTTTGGTTATCATGCAGTTTGCGATCTCCATCATTATGATCTCTTCAACATTGATTATCTATAGGCAACTCAATTACATGCGCGATAAAGAATTGGGTTTTGATGTAGACAACCTTGTAGCTATAGATATCAACAGCGGAATTCAAAGAAGGCAATTTGAAGCTTACAAAAATGAGTTTTCAAAACTTCCCGAAGTCCAATCGGTAACTGTTTCGTCAAGGGTTCCAGGCGAGTGGAAAAACTTTCCTATCGCCTCAGTGAACCTTGTTGAAGAATCTATAAATGAAGATATGATCTACGTAGGTATCGATTCCGACTTCCTCAAAACCTTCGATATTCAACTAAAAGAAGGGCGTAACTTTAGTCCGTCTAGCCCAGCAGATTCCGCCAAGGTAATTCTGACACAATTGGCTGTTGACAATTTAGGTCTTGAGCAGCCGATTGGACAAGTAATTACTATCCCAAGAATAACAATTGGTGGAAGGATCAGAGAGCGTGATGTACCGTTTCAGGCCGAAGTAATTGGAGTAGTCGACAATTTTTACTTTGAGTCATTTCGCAAACATATGATGCCTCTCCTTTTTGCTTACCATAACAATCCCATTCATAGCATCGATTATTATACACTGAGAGTAAATACAAGAGACTGGAGTAAAACTTTAGCTTCTTTAAAAAGCATAAGTGCAGAATTTGATCCCAACAATCCTATTGAATACAATTTTCTGGATGCTAAATTCCAGGAATTCTATCAAAGTGATACCAAACGAGGACAAATTTTTCTTGTGTTTTCCTCGGTGATCATACTTATTGCTTGTCTTGGTTTATTTGCGCTGGTCTCCTTTTCCATTGAAAATCGCAAAAAAGAAATTGGCGTTAGAAAAGTATTGGGCGCATCTACGAATAGTATAATCAATCTAGTCTCCAGAGAATTCATTGCTTTGGTATTCATCGCATTCATCATTGCAACACCTCTGGTTATAGTAACAATGCGCAACTGGCTTTCAGAGTTTGCCTATAAAGTTAATTTTGGTGTAGGAACTTTTGCTGCTTCAGGCCTCCTTGCAGTGTTCATTGCCTTTGTAACTATAAGTTTTCGAGCGCTAAAAGCGGCAAAGGCCAACCCAATAGATTCCTTAAAAAGTGATTAATTCCACAGCTGTGTAACCATCGGCATATGTTGCAGTGTCTAAGGTAGGCACAGCCAGTATATAGATGGTAATTAAATTTTGAATCGACTAAAATGTTCATTATTGTAATTTAGCGATCGAATTCGAACATGAATTTAGATCAAAACGATTGCAGCCATGCATTTTGAGCTAAATGAAAGAATTATTGTCTATGGCATGCAACTTGGTCATAGGCCATTTGTCATTAATCTACCCTTAACAAAAGCTTATCATGATCAGCAATTATCTCAAAGTAGCCTTCCGAAGCATTTTCAGAAATAGACTCACAGCCTTTATCAATATTTTGGGGCTGGCACTGGCCATGGCGTGTGCCCTTCTTATCTACTTGTATATAATGGATGAGGTTAGTTATGACAAGTACAATAGTAAAATCGATCGGATCTATCGCATCACACGAGATTTCAGATCGCCAGATGGATCCGTTAGTCTTCACTTAAGTAGCGTGGCACCACCCGTGGGGCCCTTATTGAAAAATGATTTTGGCGAGATAGAAGAACTGGCACGCACTATCAACTATGGGTTGGTGATTGGGCAGGAAGAAAACGGAGAATTGGTAAAGAATTTTACAGAAGAGCATTTGTTCGTTGTTGAGCCCTCTATATTTAAAATATTTGATATCGATGTAAAAGCTGGCGATCCTGAAAAGGCTTTGACGCGCCCATTTACAGTAATGTTGTCAACATCAGCTGCCAAAAGATATTTTGATGATGAAACTCAAGCCATAGGAAAACGCCTTCGTGCTAACAACGCTTTTGATTTGGAAATCACAGGACTATACGAGGATTTTCCAGATCAGGCGCATTGGCATCCAGAGTTACTGGTTTCGTTCAGTACAATGGAAAACGATAACATCTATGGTCGTGAAGGGCTAGAAACAAACTGGGGAAATAATGCCTTTGGTACTTACGCCCTACTGGAAGAAGGAGCAGACCCAAAAAAATTAGAAGCACAGTTTCCGGCATTTCTAGACAAACACTATGGCACATATGCCATTGCTAATTTCGGAGCTCCACAAGATTTTGTGGCCTCTAAGGTAACTACGCTCTATACTCAAAAGGTTTCTGATGTACATCTATACTCTCATCTCGATGATGAAATCGAAGTGAATGGAAATATTAATAACGTTTACATGATGGGAATCATAGGGCTATTCATTATCCTGATTGCCAGTTTCAATTTCATCAACCTTTCCACTGCACGTGCTACCAAACGGGCAAAAGAAGTGGGATTGAGAAAAGTAGTGGGCGCCATCAGAGGGCAACTAATAACGCAATACCTCAGTGAATCCATTCTCATTACCCTCATTGCGATGATACTTTCCCTAGGTGTCGCATTTGTTGGGCTTGACTGGCTGAACTCTTTTACTCAAAAGGATCTGTCACTCAACTTGCTACAACAACCAACTTTGCTATTCGGATTGATTGGCATGTCAGTATTCATAGGTCTACTGGCCGGAATTTATCCAGCATTTATAGTTTCCGGGTTCAAACCGGCATTAACACTAAAAGGGCAACAGGGATCAGTAAAAGGAAAAGGAGCCATCCGGAAGATTCTTGTGGTGTCTCAATTTTCGATATCGGTCGTGTTATTGATTGCTACATCTATTACCATTCAGCAACTCAACTATTTGAACTCAAGAGATTTAGGCTTTGACAAAGATCAAGTAGTTACACTTGACTATTATAGAGAACTGGAATCTACCTATGATGCATTTCACAACGAATTGCTAAGGTCGGCTGCTATTAAAAATGCTGGGAGATCGAGTCGTATACCAACTGGAAGGTTACTGGACAGTCAAGGGGCACCAAGAATAGCAAAAGGTGATAGCTTAGTCAGCACTGAGATTACCACCAAGAACGTGAGAGTGGATGAAGATTTCTTTCCAACTTACAATATTCCAGTGGTGGCAGGTAGAAATTTTTCAAAGTCGATTGGCACAGATGATTCCCTGGCATTCATTATCAATGAAACTGCCGCCAAAGCATACGGACTAACTACTCCTCAGGAAGGAATTGACAAAGACTTTTCTTATGGTGGCACAACCGGAAAGTTAGTTGGCGTTGTGCAAGACTTTCATTTTGAATCGTTGCATCAAGATATTATTCCAATAGTATTCCATCAGGGAAGGCTCAATTCCATTTCAGTAAAAATTGCCGGAAACAATATTCAGGATGGGGTACAAC
>JBATLM010000301.1:0-13953 GCA_049289315.1 Cyclobacteriaceae bacterium | reverse complement strand
TTAGGTGCCGGAGGTCAATCTACTGCTATCATACCTTCACACGATTTGGTTGTGGTTCGTTTGGGGCATTACTCAGGTGCACGAGAGGGCGGAGCGGCTCTGGATAAAGCTTATACACTGCTAATGGAAGCGGTGCCTGAGGCTGTTAAATAGTAATAGTCGATAGTCCATAGTTACTTAACACAACTATGGACTATAAACTATTTACTAAATCTTATTTCTTCTCCTTATAATTTCTGAAAGAGTAAGCAAACCCAATGGTAAGTGCCTGACTTAGCTGTGCACCCGAATCTTGGTCGAAGTCGTACAAGAGAATACCACCAACGCTCACGTTGATAAATTGATTCACTTTTGCTGTGATGTTAAGATCAAGACGATGGTCAATTGTTTTTGCTTCAATGGTTTCATAGTTAGCAAACATTACGTACCTCCATTTCAAATTGATGTTTTCGGCAATATCCTTGTTGAATTCTGCCTGCATTTGAAAAGCCAACCATTCCCAACGCGTTTCGTCAGGTAACTCTACTCCGTAAGGTGTTGGCCCTACAGTAGTAACAAATCTTGCGGGATCTTTTACAATAGTAAGCCTTGGGGCGAAAGGGGCAATACGCAACTTGAAGTAGTCAACAGGATGGTATTCCAATCCCCATGCTGAAGTAAAAAAAGCAGGAGCAAAGATATCCGAGATCAAATCCTTGGTATCGTCATCATTGTAGTTGTATCCCTTGGTAAACTGAGTGCTAAAAGTAAGGGAAGAGAATAGTCCCCATTTGTCATTCAGGTCTCGACCATACTTAGTATCAAGGTATATGCGGTCTGAAGTTTTGCGGTATCCTTGACCTTGGTTGTTAACAAAGCCAAAGAGCATGTCAATTTCATTGTCCCAAGAATTCTTTCCGTTTTTATAATTGGCTTTATAATTAAAGAGGGTGTTAAGCCCAATAGAGTTCACTCCACCAGCTTTCCAATTGGAAGAAAATGAGGCTTGGTTTAAGTTGATGCCAAAGTTGAGGCTCTTTTTCCAGTATGTGGTAGAGTCTACTTTTACTATTTGTGCCTGCGCGAAAAATGCTGAGCAGATGAATATGGTTGTAAAAAGTGTTTTCATGAATTAAATTAATAGCGTTGAAATGCAATTGATTGCAAGATACGAAGACAGCAGAAAATCCTTACTATATTTCAGGATTTTACTGCTATACTTCACCAACTGTTTCTTGAGTTTTAGTAAGTGATTTTGGCACCAAGTGACTTTGCTTGCTTTACAAAAGACTCTACTTTTGATAAAGAAGGTAGTTGCCTTACCAATTTCTTCTTGGCGTTAACTTCCACCATTTTGTCATGAAGGTTTTTAGGAACACGCATTTTTAATTCCTTAACGGTATCTACACCAGCCTTTTCCATCAGTTGAGAATACTCGCTTCCGATACCTTTTACCCGGTAAAGGTCAGCCATGTTGGCCCATTTCAAGATGGTGCTTTCGCTTATGTTTGATGCTAAAGCCACTTTTTTTCTATCGCTCTTTGATGCGCATTGCTTCAATAGTCCAGATACAGAACGAATACCGGCAGTTTGTAATTTTTTTGCGTAAGAAGAACCAATGCCTTCGATGTCTGATAATTTCTTGTTAGCCATTTTGATTTTAATTTATGAATTCGAATTATAGTACAGATTTGAACATATTACTAAGTGATTTGATCTTACTAAGTGGATTACTTTTGCCAACCAGTTTAAGTATTCCTGCTTCACCGCTTCCTGCCACTTGATTGCTTACACGAGACATTACGAATGGAATAATAAAGGAGGAAACAGACTTCGATACGGATTCTGCAACTCCCAGTTTAGTGATCATCTTTGTTCCATAATCAGAGACCATGGTTTTGACCAACGAGCTTTGATCCAAAGGAGGTTTTCCACCAAAAAGACTTATGAGTCCATCAATATTACCTCCGGAAACCTGACCCTGGAGTTGTGTCTGAACTGTGTCTTTGGCCAACTTAATGGCTCCACTTGTTTTGGATTCTGGAAGACCTAGAGAAACCAATTTGCTTCCCAATTCTCCTTTTACGCTGCTCAGTATTTGATCTATCATTTCAGTTGGTGTTTATGCCTTTTAGTGGTTGTTTTCTTAATTACTGACTCAAAAGTAGACGCTTAGGAGCTCCAATTGGAGATTCTTCGTTGTATGGGGGGTATGCCTCGATGAATCTCGAGTGCTACACGATTAAGAAAATGGAGAGCTGGCGTTATTCCTCCAGTTTGTGGCTTTTTTCCTGCTTTTTAAAGAAATCCTTGATTCCGCGTTCTACAGGGAACAGAATGAGCGCGAGCCCCAGGTTTAACAGGGTTTTGTATAAAGGCACACTTCCAATTAATTCGGGCGTGATTGGGTCTAACCAGTTTTGTAGGTAGTCAAACACAATAAATATGCACATGAATACCATAACTCTTCCTAGCGAACGTTTTGCAGCTTGATTTCTGATCAGAAGGTAAGTAGTTCCGAAAAGAGTTACGATGCCAGTCATTTGCAAAAGATAAAACCACCAGGTACTCCAGTAGGGTTTATTAATTACAAAAGTGTATACCAGAGGCTTGTCTACCCAAGTGCGCAGATCGTTAGTGGCTTGTGCCTGAAAGGTGTAAGTTCCTGGTTCGAGTGAGGTGTAAGTAATTGAACTATTGGTTGATGGAGGCGACCAACCTTCTTCAAGGTTACCAAGGAAATACCTGTAATAAACCCTCCCATTAAAATTAGTATCAATGGCTCTGAAGTTAAGTGTTATATGGTTTTGATCGTGACTAAGAATAACAGATGGATAAGTACCATTTTCGATTTCTTCACTCGTAGGGGAAGGGGGAGTGTAGGGTGAGAAGGAAATATTTATTCCAGTTAAATAAGTGTCGAGTACCACTGGCTTTCCTATTTTCTCCGTGTTAAAAACACTAATTCCTTTTTCGTTGGTGAGCAACAAATTTCCTTTTGAGTCTATAAAAATTGGGGAAGCGTAATCCTCTTTCTCAATGAGGCCATCATTTTTATCATAGTATCTGGATTTACCAGAATTGAGATCGAGATAGCCAATGTTTCTACGTGAGGCTATCCAGATTCTGTCATTGGCGTCCGCCATAAGACTTTTTACAAATGGAGACTCAGATTCTTCAGAAGGACCAACTTTAATGAACTTTTCATTTTCATATTTGAAATAACCTTGACCATCAGTTGCGATCCAAATTTTTCCGTTATGTTCACTAATGTCATTGATGTCGTGACTTGGAAATAAATCCTGTTGGGACAGCCGCTGCATGTTTCCGTTCATATCTAATTTGGCGAGCACTGCACCGAGGCTACCAAACCAAACCTCACCGCTACTGCTTGCGCAAATGGCATAGATGTCATTATGGATGAATCCATTGTTGGTAGAAAAATGATTCAATACTTGTCCCTTTTCATTGGTAAGTATCACGCCATTTTCCATTGCTGAAATCCAGACATTGCCATCTCGATCAATTTCAAAAAGGCGGGTACGGATAACGGTTCCCTCCATGCCTTCCAATGAAAGGGTGCGAGTTTTCTTTTTGATTAAATCATAGATAAAAATTCCTTTGTCTTGGGTCCCGATCCAAAGTTCATTGTCTCTGACTTTAATGCTGAGTATAGGATTGTTACCAATATTGGGAACGGGTTGGAATTGCTGAGTTGCGTTTGCTGGGTCGAAATAAAATAGTCCCTTGTCTGTTGCGGCAAAGTAAACCTCGTTCCATTCTTCAATTGCATTGACCTGCTCGATTTCATTGGGTGCTCCGTAAAATTTAAAGAATGGTTCGTAAAGCTTGACCATTCCATTACTCAATGTACCAACCCAGATTGTGCCTTCCTGTTCAATGTACATGGTGTTGACAGAAAATATGGGATAGCCATTGGTCTCATCAAAATGAGTAACATGGGTGACGATGGTGTCCTTATCAAGCGCATAGTGAAATACTCCTTTCTGATGTGTGCCAATCCATAATGAATTAGACGTGTTGTGTATTATTGAACGCACATCAGCATTGTCGAGCTGTTCGGAAAACAGATGATGCTCTACTCTTGTGAATGTGCCAGTGCGGATAAGATAAAGCCCATTGGAGGAGCCTGCCCACATAAGGAGTGAATCATTTTTATGTGCTTCAAGGCTTGTAATCTCTTCGTAGAGAAGTTCGTCCGGTGCCTCATTGAAGATGAGGCGCTCCCTATCAATTTGGAAAGTATAAATCCCTTCAGAGGTTGCAGTGATAAGTTGAGAGCCGGCTACCTTTATCTGGTTTACAATTTTTCCCTGTAGTTCGGCAGGAAATAGAATTTCCGGATTACTGGACTCGTTCCACGCGATAAGGCCCTTAGATCGGGTGGCAGCGTAGATTATACCCTCGTTGGATTCAGTAATAGATACTATTTCACTGTTAAGGGTATCTCCAATAATGATTTCAAAAAACGCTCCATTATAGGAGGATATACTTCCTTGAAAATGACCAAATAATAATCTTCCGTTTTTTGTCCGGTACGATTCGGTTATAAAATTGTTAGCCAGCCCATTTTCAGTGGTGTAGATTTTTGAATCCTTACCATCAAATCGGGTGAGACCGTTGCCGGTGCTTATCCAGATAAACCCACGTTTATCTTTAACAATCCCATAGACGAAATTTTGCGCCAGTCCATTCTCTTCATTTAATTGAGTGAATTGGGTCCTGGTAAGTTGCGTATAGCCGAGTTCACTTATAAAACACAGTGTACCAACTAAAAGAAACCTAAGCATGGTTTAGTTTTGTCCAGTAGAAGGCTTCAAGGTAACCTTGAGATCGTACTTGTATTTAGGGGGGCCTCCAATAGGAATTGCAAAAAATGGGATAGCCTCATCGTATTGATTGGTGATGAATAAACTCATGGCGTTTTCCCCTTGATTTTGCTTTTGAATTTGAATGTCGAGCGTGGTATTTTTTTCGGAATCCTTCATCTCGTGTTTGCTTTTGGCCCACTCATTGTCTCCTGATGTAGTTCCTTCATGCCTGTTTTTGGCTACGGAGTATATTAGAATGGCCCCATCTTTATCATAATCAAAATTGTTTTGAGTGATCGAGACCACTGACCGGTCGATAAATGGGTAAACGTGAGAAATGCCTTTGGCTTTAGGTAGTTTAAAAGTGTACTCATAAGCAAAAGCATTGGCTCCTTCTATACTTCTGTTAAGTGAAGGTTGCTCACTAAAGAAGCATCGGTATTGGTTACCGTCATCTCCCTGTAGCCCTTCAATGATTAATTTAAAGATATATCCACCAATTGCCTCTGACCGTTCTCCTTGAAGCGGATTAAAAGGTCCAAATGTGTACCAATTGGCATCATAGATGGATTCAGAACCAAAAATCTTAGAGGCCAATAGACTACCACTATCAAATTTCCCGGTTGGGTTTATCTTTTGTGCATCCTTATTAGAAAAAGCTTCATTGCCACCGTACACCGAAAACTTAATCTTAGTGTTAGCACTTCCATGGATTTCGTCATGTGTGCCACCAGTATCCGGATCATACACCCTAAGGTATATCGGAGACTTGTAATTGAGAGGAACACTAAAGAATAAGATTTGTACGTGGTCATCATCACCCAATGATAGTGGAGCCTGGGCTCCATAAGTAATGAGGTAGTCAATATTCTCTACCTCATTAGGAACACGTTGGGCATAAGTGCCAAAAGCAGAAACCAGCAACGAAAACAGGATCAGTTTTATTTTCATTGTGTTGGTTTGATAAATACTCCCATGA
This sequence comes from Cyclobacteriaceae bacterium, assembly GCA_049289315.1. Lineage (GTDB taxonomy): Bacteria > Bacteroidota > Bacteroidia > Cytophagales > Cyclobacteriaceae > ELB16-189. Next base: position 8,163 of record JBATLM010000301.1, on the reverse strand, counting down.
GCGTACAGCCCGTTTGATTTTGTCTCTCTTCACTGTCGCCTATCATCCCAATTTCAATCATGTGGAAGCCTTCTTTTTTAAAAGAGTGACGAGCTGTTGCACCACAATAAAACTCGCCTTCAATCTTCCAGTATATGTCTCTTGCCGTAAAGCCTGGAAATTCGTCTTTGTTGTACTCAAAATTGGCAACATTCTGGGTCAGTGTATCCACCTGGTAATTGACTGGTGGCCATAAAGTGACCGTAGTTGAGAGTTCATTTCTAATGACCATCTTGGTTTTGGCATCCACAAGGTCTAGCGTAATAAAGTAAGAACCATATTCCGCAAAGCAATATTCCGTAAGCAAGCCTTCTTGTGAATTACCATCTCCGAAATTCCAGGAGTAAACAAATTCCTTACCCTCCTTATCCAACGAATGACTCACATCCAACTGCAGGCACTTGCTGCCTCGGTTGGTGCCAAGGCAACCTTGATTTACTTCAAAGAATTGTTCTGCACCACAACTCGCCTCCTGGGCAAAAGAGGTACCAACGATTCCTATTAAGATGACAAATACTGCTACTTTGATTTTCATTGTGTGCGTGGGTCAAAGTTAAATTCGGCCCTACGATTGAGTTGGTGTATAATTTCATCGCAATCATTCTGATCGAGGCAATCTTCAGTTAAAGCTTCTTCCCCGGAAACTGTAATAGTGAATAGATCTAACCCAACACCGGTCGTTTTTAGGTAATCTTCTATTGAGTTGCCACGTTTGGCGGCAAGCCTTCTATTGTAAGGAGCCGATCCTCTACTGTCTGTATGAACGATAGCTTCCACCTTGGCAAAAGGATATACTGTCATCAATTCCGCCATTTTATCAAGTTCAGCGCTGGCGTCATTCCTTATCAAGGAGCTATTAAAATCAAAGTAGATTGTTTTTATGAGGGTGAATTGGGAAATATCAAATTTGGCAGATTGGATTTCGTTTTTTATCCATGCTTCCAATATATCCGTACGAAAACCATTTGGAATCCGTATGGTCAACCCTAAGCTACGGTTTTCTAAGAGGGAGTCACCTTTGTTGGCAAAGCTGAAAAGCACTCCATCTCTTTCAGCGAATAGCATGGGAATTTTACCTTGCTTTTCAATGGCAGTAAATTTAATGCCGTTGGTGGTAGCTTCAGTCTGTCCAAATAAGGGATAGGAGGCAAGTAATAGTATGATAAAGCGGAAAAGTCTCACAGTGCATAAAGATATAAAATTATCAAGACCACGATCACCATTAGTATCCCGAAAACTTTTGCCCTTCTGAAGTAAAATCTCAATTTATTGGCGTTTAGGTACACTATTACCATGGCAAACGTAATACCAAACTCGCTACAAAATTATTTGAATTAGATGAAGATGGTTTTGTGCAGGATGAATTGGCAGATTCCTACGACTAAACAGGTCTATAGCGTATTCAACTGATTCATCAGCGCTTCTCTATAAGAGTTTCCAATGGGGATAATTTTCTTGCCTATAAGTAAGTTGCTCTGATCGATATTGCCAATCTTGGACACATTGACTATGAATGAGCGGTGAACCCGGGTGAACAAGTTGCCTGGAAGTTTCTCTTCAACCATTTTCATTGTATTGTAAGTGGTGAAGACTTTTTCCGCGGTGTTGATTTTTACGTAATCACCAAAAGCCTCTACCCAAAGAATCCTATTAAACTCAATTCCAACAAGAAGCGAATCCACTTTTACAAATATGCGATCCGGGGTATCTGAGGTGTTTTTCGTTTTTATCTTGTCCTTTACTTTAGAAACTGCATTTAAGAATTTGCTGTATTCTTTGATCGGCTTCATCAGGTAAGCGACCACATCAAAATCAAAAGCTTTAATAGCATACTCTTCCTTGCTGCTAATGATAATAACATGCGGTTTCTGCGTAATAGATTTTAGTAATTCCAATCCATTTATACCAGGCATCTCAATATCCAGCAGTAAGAGATCAGTTGTGTTGTCAGCTAGCCATTGAACAGCTTTGAAAGGGTCGTTAAAAGCTTGTTGTAATTTGAGAAATCCTGCGCGCTCCACTAATCCTTTCATCACTTCCATGGAGACCGGATCGTCTTCTACAATCACGCACTTTACCGTTGATTCCATATCATTTTCTTGTGAAGCCTAAAAATAGCTATTTTCGCCCAAGGCTGATATGATTTACCACTGGAGAAAGCGTACTAATATTCTGATTATTGCTCTGACAGGCTTGTTGTATAGTTTTGAAAGTGCAGGTCAGGATGTTTTCGGTATCCAGGTGTACAAAGATTCCCTTTCTCAGGTTTCAGCTATTTCTAAGCAGATTGAACTTCTCAATAAGATTGGAGTTGAATACACCCTGGCATTTCCAGATAGCACGATCTTTTATTGTATACGGGCCCAGAAACTATCCGAAGCAGCGGGAAATACACCAGGTCTGGTAAAATCTCTTAACTTTCAAGCGATCGCCAATGCTTCAATAGGTAATATCAGTCAGGCACTGATTGAGCACAATAATGCAATATCAATTGCCAGCACAAAGGGTGACTCTACTATGTTGGCCGAAAGCCGTAATTATCTGGGGAGGTATTTCCTTAACATAGGTAATCTGGCAGATGCATTTGAGAATTTTGCTAAAGCCCGCTTAGCTTTTGAAAATAGCAATAATAGAGTCGGCTTATCTGAGGTATATCTAAGTTTATCGGATCTGTTTAAATCACAGCAGGATTACAGTAATAGTTTGGCAATGGCAAGCCAAGCCATTGCAATGAAAAAAGATATCAACGACAAGAAGGGAGAGATTTTAACACTGAATGCATTAGGTGAGGTATATAGACTTACTGGAAATCTTGCCGAAGCGGAAACGAGTTACCGTGAAGCAGAATCTCTTGCAGGGGTTTTGGAAGATGAGGCAAACCTCGCTTTGATAAAAATAGGTTTGGGAGAATTATACCTTGAGAGTGGAAGTTTGTCCAGGGCTGAAAGCGAAGTTTTCAGAGCGGATAATATTATTACACGCCTTGCCAATCCAAGCATAAGGAGTAAATCAACATTGCTGCTTGGAAGAATTTTTCTGAAGAAGAAGAACTATGCTCAGGCTGAGTCTTATTTTGTTGAAGCACTCAAGACTTCATCGAAGTTGAAGCAATTGAGTTTATACATGGAGTCTAACTTTTACCTTGCCAGGCTCCATGAACTTATGGGGAGAGATGCAAGCGCTGCCGCCTATGAGGCACAGTATCGTATTCTTAACGATTCGATCAGGAATAATGAGTTGGCATTACAAGCTGAAAAATTCAATTTTCAACTCGATCTTGAAAGAAAGGATCAGGAGAATGTGCTGTTAAAAGCCATAGAACAGAAGAATGAAGCTACTATAAAATTCCAGCAAGTGATCAATTTTGGTGCAATTTTGGTGATTGTACTGGTTCTTTTCTTCACTTATTTTTTATGGCAAAGCATGAGAGCCAGAAAACGAGTAAACAGGAAGTTGTCAAATCAGAATCAACAATTGGTTACCCTTAATGAAGAGAAAGATGCGTTAATGAGTGTGGTTGCACATGATTTGAAAACACCGCTTTCTAATATCAAAAGTATTTTAAGTGTACTGCCGGGTTTTGGCCCGCTTACTCCAAAGCAACTTGAGTTTACTGGGCTTATTAATGCTTCATCTCTACAGGGACTCAACCTGATAGATGAACTTTTGGATGCGCATGAACTGGAGTCACAACGCAAACCCAATATTGTTCAGTTTCAAATAGGAGATTTGCTTAATGAAAGAGTGAATCACTTTCAGTCAGTAGCCAAAGCAAAGGGAATAGCGGTATCGTTAGATATAAAAGAAAATGCTGAAATAGGTACCGACAAAGCCTGGCTGGGTAGAGTGGTGGATAACCTAATATCTAATGCTATTAAATTTTCAGGTACTGATAAGGAGGTGAGTATTTCTACAGGAATAAATAATAAAGAAGTGTGGGTTAGCATTAAAGATGAGGGACCTGGATTTTCTGATGAAGACAAGGCAAAAGTTTTTCAAAAGTTTAAAAAGCTGAGCGCTAAACCAACTGGTGGAGAAAGCTCAAATGGACTTGGATTATCTATTGTGAAAACGTTGGTTGAACGACTGAAAGGAACGATAGACTTATTGAGTGCTAAAGGTGAGGGAAGTGAATTCATTATACGGCTACCGCTTAACGATTGAGTTCGGTTGCAATAGTATTTAATAAATCATTGGCATCAACTGGCTTTAATAGAAATATATTTGCTCCTGCAATTAATGCTTCCTCTTTTTGATTTGTGGCATTGGATATAGCAATGATAGGAGTTGTTATTCCCTTTCCACGAATTGTTGATATTGCATCTACCCCATCCATTTCTGGCATATGCAGATCCATCAGTATCAGATCAGGTTTGTTGTTAATTATTTCTGACACACCTTCTATTCCATTTATCGCAGTGCTAATTTTCATCTTGTGTGATTGGAGCAATGAAGAGAATACATTAAGTATAACCGGATTGTCATCCACTATCAGGATGTCTAAACCATGGAGATTGGGGTATTCAAAAGGAATTTGTTGAGGTGCACTTTCTGTTTTGCTTTGCTGATTTTTCGGGAAGCTGGATATTAATGTCTCTGTTTCTTGGTTGATGGCTTCTAGGGTACTTTCGTAATTCTGAGCTTTTTTTTCTTGAAGTAAATCGTCTTCCCATAACCCCATCTTCACCTGGATGTCATCCCTACCTACGTAGGTGTAAGCTGGCCTTATTTTATGCACCAGTTTTTTGACACCCGTAAAGTCTTTTTTTTGTAATAGTTCGGCAATAGTAATAAGGGCAGGAGGTACCTCAGTAAGAAAAAAGTCCCTAATGGCGTTAATACGATCAGGGTTGTCGCCAATGATTGACCTTAAGTATTGATCATCTCCAGATGAATTGATAGTCGTATTACTATTGGAAAGCAGAGCATCCAGCTGATCATTCTCTATTGGTTTTTTGAGAAACCCATCTATTTTAAAATCATGAAGTTTCTCCATGACATCTTCTCTGCGTCCGGCTGACATGATGTGAACAGGAATCGAACTGTTACTATTAGTAAGTTTTCTGATTTTACCAAGAACAAAGTCGGCATCCTGATCGAGGTGATAGTCGAGCAGGAGAAATGAGAAGGTATCGTTTTGTAATTGCGTTAAAATATCTTCAAAGGTTGAAGCTGTTGTTACAACGCAATTCCTGCTTTCCAGCATAGCTTTTAGTACTTGCTGAGTTACCAAGTTGTCTTCACCTATAAGTACTTTCGTTCGCATTTAGTGTCTGTTAAAGCAAGAGGTTATTTGAAATCAAATAACCTCTCACTTCTATGTTAATTCGGACTTATTTTTTCAACAAATCTCTAATCTCGGCAAGAAGTTTAACATCTGCTGGTGGCTCTGGAGGTGCAGCTGGAGTCTCTTCTTTCTTTTTCTTGGTGCTGTTTACTCCCTTAATAATCAAGAACAGAGCAAATGCGGTAAGAATAAAGATAAAAATGGCCTGTATGAAATTACCATAAGAGATGGATGATTCTCCTATTGTATACGCAAGACCAGAGAAATTAATTCCTCCGGTTACAATACCAATTAGAGGCATGATGATGTCTCCTACAAGCGATTTCACAATGGCGCCAAATGCAGCACCAATTACAACACCGACTGCAAGGTCTATCACATTGCCGCGCATGGCAAAATCTTTGAATTCTTTAAGCATGGTTTCGTTTTGGTTTAATTTGAATCAAATGTAGAACAAAAATGATCGTGAGTTACTTTAGTTAGCTGTAGGTTGTATTTGACTCGGTGAATGCAGTAAGTCGCACGACTAATACTTGACTTTAAAGTGCTTTTTAGCATTTACTAGGCTGCGTGAATTTTTCAATTTGGTGGTATTAAAACATTATCTATTCTATATTGAAGGTTATGATTAGAAGGTATTTTGCGTTCGTCTGTGTATTGATGGTTGGTGGATGTTCACACCCGAGTGGGAAGGAGGCATTGTTCAACCCATCACATGAGGAGTGGAAACAAGAGGCACCTGATGTTTCAAAGATAAGGATGAAGACATCTAAAGGGGAGTTTGTGATTGAATTGCACAGAGCATGGGCTCCAATTGGTGTGGATCGCTTTTATAACTTGGTACGACTTGGTTTTTATAATGACTCACGGTTTTACCGCGTCAGGAAAGATTTTATAATGCAATTTGGAATTGCTGGAGAACCTGAAGTGGCACAAGTGTGGGAAAAAGTGGAGATTGACGATGACCCCGTTGTTGAAAGTAATAAGCGAGGATACATTTCCTTTGCCATGACGGCACCAGATACGCGCACTACGCAAGTGTACATCAACCTATCCGATAATATTGAATTGGACGAACAGGGTTTTGCGCCCCTTGGATATGTGGTGGAAGGTATGGATGTGGTAGATAATATCTATAGTGGTTATGATGAAAATGCTGGTGGTGGGATGCGAAGAGGAAAGCAACAGAAACTCTTCGAATTAGGAAACACATACCTGGATAAAGAATTTCCAAAATTGGATAAATTGCTAGATGCTGAAATCGTAAAGAAATGAGAATTCCTATTTTATTATTACTAGTTGCAGTTACCTGTTTCAATTGTGCAAATGCGCAAAAATATCCTAAGCCAGTAGAAGGTGACTATGTGGTTAAAAATTTTAAGTTCTCTGAAGGTGGATCTCTGCCTGAAATGAATTTGCATTACACTACCATTGGCAAGCCTGTCAAGAATAGTGATGGTATGGTGACTAATGCGGTTTTGATTACCCATGGTACTACTGGGTATGGACAGGGATTTCTCAGTGAAAGGTTTGCAGATAATTTATTTGGGCCGGGACAATTACTTGATGCTACCAAGTATTTTATCATCCTGCCTGATGGTATTGGACATGGCAAATCCAGCCGACCCAGTGATGGCCTTCACATGAAGTTCCCCGAATACACTTATGATGACATGGTACGTGCGCAATACATGTTATTGACGGAGCATTTAGGAGTTAATCATTTGCGATTGGCCATGGGCACTTCAATGGGAGGTATGCATACGTGGGTATGGGGCTACATGTATCCCGATTTTATGGACGCGCTAATGCCTTTGGCCAGTATGCCCATTGAAATAGGGGGCAGAAACAGAATGATACGTAAGATGATTATCGATGCGATAAAAACTGACCCTGAATGGAAGGGAGGGGAATACACTGAACAACCACTTGGGTTAACCAATGCTGTGCATAGTTTGATTTTTATGACAAGTAGCCCACTTCAATGGCAAAAGGCCGCCCCCACAAGGGAAGAGGCCGAAAAGTTTTTGCAAGATAGAATCCATCGATATGTAGCAGCTCTTGATGCCAACGATATGACTTATCAGTTTGATGCTTCTCGTCTTTACAACCCTTCGCCTTACTTATCTAAAATTAAAGCTCCGTTATTTGCGATCAACTCTGCGGATGATCAGGTAAACCCACCGGAGCTGGGGATCATGGAGGAAGAAATTAAGAAAGTAAAAAAGGGTCGCTATATTTTATTGCCCATCACAGATGAAACAAGCGGGCATGGAACACACTCTAATCCGAAAATTTGGGGCAATTACCTCGAGGAGCTTTTAAAAATATCAGAAAAGTAATTATGGAACTTTATTACCACCAATATATACTGATTCGATTGTCCTTGTATTCTTGATATCAGTAAGTGGGTCATTAGATAACAGGATAAAATCGGCTTGCTTTCCTTTTTCTAAAGTTCCCAACTGACCTTTGTTGTTGTCATAAACGGCATTTCCAGTGGCAGCTACGATGGTTTGCATAGGAGTAAGACCAGCTTCTACCATTAGTTCCATTTCCATATGCTCAAAGTAACCTTGAAACCTTGCTGGAGGGCCTGTGTCTGTACCCATAGCAATTTTAACGCCCGCATCTGATAGCTTTTTAAGGTTCTCTTTAGCAATTACCAGAGCCTTCTTGTATTGTTGAGCACTTTTACTTTCACGAACCTTTAGTTGACGTTCAGGATTCTTAAGTTGATTGATAATGGTTGTGTCGGTATGCGATAGAAAAAATGGATCTGTGAAAAAATCAGGAGTGCTTTCATAAACGAAAGTTGAAACTTCACGCATTAAGGT
>JBATLM010000300.1:0-6233 GCA_049289315.1 Cyclobacteriaceae bacterium | reverse complement strand
GTAGGTGGTGGCAGTCCTAATTCAGAACTGAGAATGCCCGATTACAAAGAAGACCCCGTTCATACAGTAAGAGATAATGTACCTAAGGGAAGAGTAGCTCAGGATATTCTTTACTCCAGTAATTTGCTCTCCTACCAGATCACCTACAGTGTGTACATGCCTGCCGCACCTAAAAAAGAAAAGTACCCGGTGATATATATTACAGATGGGTATGAGTATTTACATCCACAGATGGGCAACCTATCTACTGTATTGGATAATCTTATTGCAGACAAAAAGATAGAACCCATCATTGCTGTATTTATTGACCATCGCGAACCTGTCAACAGAACCAATAACAGACGAATGACTGAACTGGTAATGAATCCTCAGTATCTCCACTTTTTTGTGGATGAGTTCATTCCGTTTATTGAAGGCAACTACCCGGTAATGAAAGATGCTAAAAACCGAGCCATCCTTGGTTCATCGGTTGGAGGACTTAACGCCACCTACTTTGCCTTTTCCAGACCAGATGTGTTTGGCAATGTGGGCATACAATCGCCTTCGTTTATGACCCGTCCACAGATTTATTCGCTCTGCGATAGTCCGGCTGGTAGCACGGTTAAAATCTCCATGACCTCAGGACTAATCAACGATGCCAGTGACAGCGGGAAGAAAATGATCGGTATTTTGGAGAGCAATTCATGTACTTATCAATACAGAGAAGTCAACCAGGGACACTCCTGGGGCAACTGGAAAAATCTGGAGGATGACATCCTGATGGACTTCTTTGCACCTAAACAATGATTTAAGGCACTGAATTTGTTTATTTGCCTAGTAAATCTCCTTTATAGATGAAATTAAGGCTTTATTCGTTCGTACTCCTCTCTCTCATGTTTCTTGATTCTTGTTCTTCAGGCAAGGCTGCTTATAAACATGGGGACTATTACGAAGCTGTATTATCAGCAGTTCAACGACTAAGGGGCAAGCCGGATCACAAAAAATCACGCGAAATTCTCAAGTTGAGCTATCAGTTGGCTGTGGATTATCTTGAAACAGATGCAAAGAACCAGATAGCGGCCAATGCCAACTTTAAATACAAAACTGCTGTAGAGAACTACGAAAAGATCAATCATCTCTATGAAGAGATACGCACCTCCCCTGGTGCCTTGCGTGTGATTCCAAAACCTGTAACCAAGTTTGACGAACTTACAGATGTAAAAGCAAAAGCAGCTGAAGAAACATATGAAGCGGGTATTCAGGCACTACTGAAAAATACACGCGAAGATGCCAAACAGGCGTACTATCTCTTCAACGATGCCAATACATTTTCACCCGGTTTTAGAGAGGCCATTGAGATGATTGAACAAGCAAAGTTCAACGCAACGCTTAAAGTGGTCGTGCAACCATCATTGATCAATTACCGTGACTGGAATTTCGAACCGATTGTCTTTGGCTATAATTCAAACCTATTTGTTAAGTTATACACACCGCAGCAAGCAGAGGAACTCAAGCTGGAAAAGGTAGATCAGTACGTTAAAGTAATTGTAAATGGTTATCAGGAAGGTCGCCCTGTTGTTACCAGCAAAACAGAATCTTTCTCTGACAGTGTAAAGACGGGAGAGAAAACAGTGAAGGGGGTAAAGACACCGATCTACACCAAAGTATCGGCTACACTCACTACCTACACCAAAAAGATAACCGGGCGTGGCTCTATTAACCTTATCATAACCGATGCGGGCAACCGAGCGGAGATTAAGAATGAAGATATCGTGGCCGATGAAACATGGTCGGGCACATGGGGTACCTACAGAGGAGACGAAAGGGCACTTTCGGAAGGTGATAAGAAACTCTGCCAGAGAAAGGAACCTTACCCTGAACGCAACTACATTGAGAACAGGGCCCGTAAAGAGTTGGACAATAGATTAAGTAATGAGCTGAAGTACTTTTACAACAAGTACTAGTTTGTTGCCAAGCTGACAAAGTGTATTTCCTACAAAACCTTATCGCTGTGAAAATGAGGCTGTGCCAAAAGTTATAAAAGAAGCGTTTTTCTGATCCGCCAGTTGGCGGAGAAGAATCTTTCGCTATTTAGACTTTAAATAAGGGATGTTTCGCTTTCACTCAACAAAACGGAATACTTTTGAGACAGCTTCATACCATTAAACAAAACAATGACGAATACAATTAATAATCACATAGCCACATTTGGAGCTGGATGCTTTTGGTGTACGGAAGCTGTTTTTTTGGGTGTTAAGGGTGTGGAGAAAGTGGTCTCTGGTTATTCAGGTGGTGAAATAAAGAACCCTGCCTACAGGGAAATATGTACGGGTACTACTGGACATGCCGAAGTAACTCAAATTACTTTCGATCCGTCTGTTGTTGGTTATGAAACGTTGCTTGAAATCTTCTGGAATACCCACGATCCTACTACCCTCAACCAACAAGGGGCAGATGTAGGAACGCAATACCGCTCTGTTGTATTCTACAATAATGAGGAAGAGAGAAAGATAGCCGAGGATTATAAAAACCAGTTGGATAAATCGGGCACTTTTAAGAACCCTATTGTCACAGAGATCAGTCCATTGGTTAATTTTTACCCAGCGGAGGAAGACCATCAAAATTACTATGCATTAAATCCCAATCAGGGGTATTGCCAGTTTGTAGTCAGGCCAAAGGTGGAGAAATTCCGTAAGCAGTTTAGTTCCCAGTTAAAAGACTGAGGTACCGCCTGCCATAATATTTAAATATTATTTAGAAAGTTGTAACCAAAACATGATCATCCCGTATTTATACTCAGAGCAGGAGCAATTCTTCTCATAGGTTTAGGTTTAGGTATAAAAGACCCCTCCATCATGCGAGGGGTCTTTTGCTTTTTAAGGGATTGACCCAATACATTTTCCTCACAAGATGTACTGCCCACTAGTTCTGCTTCAATATATGGCAGTGCAACCACAAAGACAGCTAGACTCCCGGCACCGCAACTTACTTATCGTTATCTTTGATAGATTTTTTCTGGTCATAGAATGAGCCTAACGATTGAAAACATACTTCTGATTGGTTCCATCTTGCTTTTAATAAGCATTGTGGCAGGTAAGACCTCCTATAAATTTGGAGTACCTACTCTTATCTTGTTCTTGGCCATTGGTATGCTGGCCGGTTCGGATGGAATCGGAGGCATTCTATTTGACGACCCCAAGCTGGCGCAGTTCATCGGTATCATCTCACTCAATTTCATCCTTTTCTCCGGAGGATTGGACACCAACTGGTCGGCTGTAAAGCCCATTCTTTGGAAAGGGATCACACTCTCCACGCTAGGCGTACTGCTTACCGCATTGTCTTTGGGCACGTTCGTGTGGTTCGTCACTGACTTTACCATCTACGAAAGCATGTTGCTGGGCTCTATCGTCTCCTCGACAGATGCCGCTGCTGTCTTTTCGATTCTTCGTTCGAAAAGCCTGGCTCTGAAGAACAACCTTCGCCCTACTCTGGAGTTGGAAAGTGGAAGTAACGACCCCATGGCCTACGTACTTACCATCGCATTTTTATCGTTGGTAGTCAATCAGGACAAAAGTGTGTGGTCCATTATCCCATTGTTCCTTCAACAAATGATATTGGGTGGGCTCGCTGGTTTTCTCTTTGGCAAACTCAGTAAGATGATCATCAACAGGATTCACCTCGACTTTGAAGGGTTGTATCCTGTACTCGTCATTGCGTTGATGTTCATTACGTTTTCTGCCACGGACTTTGTAGGAGGCAACGGCTTCCTCGCCATTTATATTTGCGCTGTATACCTGGGCAATCAGGACCTGATCCATAAAAAAACCATCATGAAGATGTTTGACGGGTTGGCATGGCTGATGCAGATCGTACTCTTCCTTACCCTAGGACTATTGGTGTTCCCTACTCAGGTCTTACCTGTTATCGGCATCGGACTGCTCATTTCGTTGTTCCTTATTTTGGTAGCAAGACCCTTGAGTGTTTTTATCAGCCTCTTGCCTTTTAAGATGCGATTGAAAAGTAGGGCCTATGTTTCCTGGGCGGGACTGAGAGGAGCAGTACCTATTGTGTTTGCTACCTATCCATTATTGGCAGGCATCGATAAGGCAGGGATGATATTTAACATCGTATTTTTTATATCCGTTACCTCTGTATTGATACAGGGCACCACGCTTTCTCTCTTTTCCAAATGGTTGCGTGTAGCGTTGCCGCAAAAGGTAAAGCCCCTTGCCCCTACAGATGCCTTTCTTACAGAGCATCCAAGAACAATTATGGAGGAGATTAAAGTGCAGAATGAATGCTATGCCGTGAATAAACAAATCGTTGACCTTACCTTCCCTAAAACAGCCATCATCGCCATGATCAAGCGAGATGAGAAATACCTGACCGCCAATGGCTCTACCATCATCGAAGCATTCGATACCCTGATCGTTCTGGCAGACACTCCAAGTGGCATTGATGAGGTTTATAAGGCATTGAGAATGGAAAGAGAGATCGCAGAATTAGAATAGGCAACCTATTGTCTTACCTCTTGCGAGAATTGAGCTGTAAGTCGCAGGCATTGCTCTGACTGAAATGCTCAGTTGACTCAGCCTCACAGAGACCAGCCTGACCAAGATACCCCTAAACAGTGGCAACTCAGAGAGCGCACTTATCAAAACAGCACCACCCATGGGTGTCGCAGAGATGGCGCTGACCCAATGCACCCTTGGGGTGAGTAGAACAGAGAACCGACTGCACCTGATGGAAATGGAGTAGGCATACACAGAGATTGGGGGCCCCATAACAGCAATTGACAGCAGCTAACAGCCATCAGACTTCGCCACATCATTTTCACTTATCACTCTTTTTACCCTCACCCAACAACCTCTCAATGACTTACCAATTTTACTCCCTCTCCCAAAGGAGAGGGCCATGCGATTTGTACTAACTGAAATAAGTAGAGGGGTGAGGGTACCCCGATGCCCAGGGCCGAAAAATATTTTAAATATTTTTAACAAAACAGACAACTTTGTTAGTAGGCTTTTCCGTATATAACTACATGTATCAATATTAACATTTTATGTTATGTCCTTCGTTAAAAACTTGCAATCCTTTGGGAAGCTCAAAGGCATCTGCACCGGGTTAGGAGGAGCTTATAACCCCGGACAACAAAACCTCCAGGTGAAAGCGTTGACCACCATTCAGTTCAACGCCCAACAATTAATGGACAAAGTCACAGCTGAAAAAACGGTCTATGACAACATGACCAATCAACGCGAGGTTGCCTTTAAGGAACTCCGTTTACTGGGCTCTCGTGTTTGCTACCTACTCCGCTCCTGTGGCGCCCATCCGCTGACATTGGCCGATGCCTATACCCACAACCGCAGGTTGCACGGATGGAAAAAGTATGCTCCACCAGTGCCTTCCGAAGAAGCCGGTGATGAGGTAACTCCCAAGCGCAGAAGGGCTGCGGGCACGGACTATGCGAGCATGGCCTACCACTTTGCTCAACTGGTCGAGACTGCAACAGCCGAGCCAAAGTACGTTTCAACGCAAGCCTTACTGAGCAGAGAGGGATTGGCCAACAAGGTAGTGGAGCTACACGCCCTGAACGAGTCTGTGCTGGAGGCCACGCTGAAGCTCAACAATGTGAAGCAGCAACGCAGCGCACTGTTTTATGAAGGATCTCATAACTTGGTAGCCACTGCTCGTAATGTACGTCATCATGTAAGAGCCACGTTTGGTTTCAGAAGTGACCCTCATGAAGAGATGGTAAAAGTAAGATTAACCAAACCCACAACGTGATGAAATCCATCGTTAAGTAAAACCCCTATAGGTTCTCTTATAGGGGTTTTTTCGTTTACAATGGTCAGTCATTACGATCCGCCAGTTGGCGGAGAAGTAATCCCCAAATACGAAGCCACATCATCTCACTGGGAGATTGCTTCGGCAAGTCAAGCTTCTCCCGAATTCTTCGGAAGAAGCAATGAAGTGTTGAGTGTGTAAAGAAGTTGGAACCTTGATGCTTAACATTCATTTCATTACTTTAAGCACTAAAACAATTAATATGTTTATAGGACACTATGCACTAGCCTTGGGATCAAGAAAGATCAGCAACCTCCCCTCCCTTGCCCTGATGTTCATTGCCGTTCAATTACTGGATCTGATCTGGCCCATATTGGTATTACTGGGAATTGAAACTTTCCATGTTGAGGTAGGTAACACAAAACTCACTCCTCTCAGTTTCGATTTTTATCCCTACTCACACAGTC
>JBATLM010000299.1:0-13808 GCA_049289315.1 Cyclobacteriaceae bacterium | reverse complement strand
GGAAAGGATGATAGCAGGCCGAGCAATATCAATCTCAAAATGATGCATGGTGTTAATAAAATCAGCATCGTGATATTTTTGTTGGGCGTTCTTTACATGATCCTAAGAAGAGTGTTGTAGTGAACATAGAGTCCTATAGAAATATCTGTATGGACATGAAAGGGGTAACAGAAGAGTTTCCTTTTGATGAAAATACCCTTGTCTTTAAGGTAATGGGCAAAATGTTTGCCCTAACCGATTTGGAGCTGTTTACCAGTATTAACTTGAAGTGCTTACCGGAGGTTGGTGTGGAGCTGAGGGAGCGATATCCTGCCGTACAACCTGGGTATCATATGAATAAAAAACATTGGATTACAGTCGAAATGGACGGCTCTATCCCCGATCAACTACTAAAATCGTGGATATTAGAATCATATGATTTAGTGGCAAAATCTTTAACTAAAAGTCAAAAAATAGCTCTCTGGGCTTTGTAGCCTAGTAGTCAGGTAGTTATGTATTTATATCAATTACCGTCTACCCCGAATTACTTGAGGTTAATTCCTTATTTTTGTTGATTGCGAAGGTCTAGGTTTAATGATAAGAATAGCGCTTCTATTGGTTGGCACAATTCTCCTGCTGAGCTCATGTACTCAGAGAATGATTTGCCCTGCCTTCCAAAGTGCTTACATCTATGACAAGGAGGAACTGAGGAAAAAATTCAGCTACTTTCAGGAGGACTCTACTCCCAAGCTACTTACCGCCAGCAAGACAAAATATTTAATTGCAGTACCCGAATCTTACCGAAAGAAGATGAGGAATCTGCAAACTGTTGAAATGAAACCAGTCTACCCGGTCATCCCTGACTCATTAAAACTTGAAGAAGGTGCTGATTTAATTATGGCAGAAAGAGATGTCATTGATAGTGTGGCAGTGCAGCAAGGTTTGGATCGTACCGACTCTGCTTATGCCATTACGAAGACTAAGGAAAAATACAATGTAGATCAGGAAAACTACATGTGGTACTTTAGAAATCAGCTCGTGTTACCGGATGTACGGGCTGCCCTGGAAGAGAAAAGTGGAAAGGACTTGGGCACCAATGCTGGTGGAAGTGGAGCAAAAGAAAAGAAAGGTTTCTTTAAAAATCTATTTAAAAAGAAAGATAAGAGTGACTCGAGTGCAGTCGATTCTCCTCCTCTACCTGGTGACTCTACTGCAGCAACAGGAAAAGTAAAAAAGAAAAAGACTCCGAAGAAGAAGAAGGAAAAGAAGGTGAAGAACAAGAAAAAGGAGGAAGAAGAAACTCCTGCTAAGAAGGAGGAAGAAGATGACGGGTTTTAGTCTTTAGTCGAATAAAGTAAGATTCCCGAATTGATCTGCAGGTGCAGTAGGAAAAAAAAGTGTTGATTCATTGGCAGAGAGTAAACCAATCCTTGGTGAAACAGTATAAGAGTCTAACTCTATTGAATTCTTTACGCTCAACAAGCCAAGCAAATCATTTTCAGTTGCGTCTTTATTAAGCCAAGTGTTCCATGTTTCTTTATTGAGTAGAAGAGGCATCCGTTCATTTACTGAAAGTACTTGTTTGTTGGAAGGGATAGTAATTACACTGAAAGTATGATGTGTTTCCTCCTGCTCATCTTCAAACTCTTCCCACAATCCTGCCATGGCCAATAATTCTTTTTTCTTCTGAAAAAAACGATAGGGGACGGCTGATTTTTTGCTAATTTTTTTCCAGCTGTAGAATCCATCAATAGGAATGATACAGCGGAACCGCATCAATTTTTTTCTAAGTGCTGGCTTATCTTCTATCGTCTCTGCTCTGATGTTGATGAGTTTCTCACTTATGTTTTTATTTTTTATCCATTGTGGAATGGCTCCCCAATAGAAAAATGATATCCCCTCAGAATTGTCATGGGTAATGACCGGCAACAAGTGGGTGGGGCCTGCATTGTAATACTTTTTGTAATGAGAAGGGACATCAACCGAAAAGTGATCGGTAAGTTGGTCTGCAGTAGCAGCAATTGAGTATCGATCAAACATTTTTACCTATAATAAAATCCAATGCTCTTAATTCCGACCAATATAGCCCATTTTGGTTAAAAAGGGCAAAGCCCACATGGCCGCCAAATTTTGGGTCTTCAAATTTGACAAAAGGATTATTAAAAAGCGAAGGATGCTCATGAGTAATGGGGGAGAGGAAGGGATCATTTTGAGCATTGACAATCAGTGTTGGTGTTTTTATTCTTTCTATAAAATGAATGGAACTACATTTTTCGTAATACTCAATGGCGTTGGAAAAGTGATGAAGTGGGGCAGTGTACTCATTGTCAAACTCGATCAACGTTTTGATTTTATCAATACCGCTAACGTCCAACTCCGGCTTTAATCTGGCTTTGTCAATTACTTTCTTTTTAAGACTCTTGATAAACCGATGACTGTAGATTACATATTTTGATATGGTCAGGCAGCTGGCATGGAGGTCGAGGGGTACAGAAAAGGTAGCACATTTTCCAATAGACTTATCCAATGTTTCTCCTTTCTCTCCCAGGTATTTTAGGGTAAGATTGCCACCGAGACTAAATCCAATCAAGGAAATGGAGGAATAATTTTCCTTGTTGATTGCGTGCTGTACCACTATGTCCAAATCGTCTGTGGCCCCGCTGTGGTAGAATCGCAATTGTCTGTTCATCTCTTCACTGCATCCGCGATAGTTCCATGTAAGTACATCATACCCCTTTTCATAGAATGCTTTGGCCATACCCTTGATGTAAGCGCGTTGGGTGTTGCCTTCCAGTCCGTGCGAAATGATGACCAGCTGAGAAGATTTTTGTTTGAGCCAATCCAGATCCAAAAAATCGTGATCCGGAGTTGGAATCCTTTCACGAATGTAATTTACATTCACTTTTCTCACTAGGGCCGGGAAGATGGTTTCCAGGTGATTGGTGAAAAGCAGACGAGGAGGGGTATAGTTTGATATGGACATTATCCGACTATTAATCCCATCCTTTCTTTTGCTTTAGCGAAGTGATGTGAGCCAGATGGTGATTACCGTGCCATGCATACATAGCAATCATTCGCTCGAGCGATTGGTTCTTTTTTGTTTCAGGATGGATGAACTCCTTTGTTAGATCATCTTGCGAGAAGCTATTAATAAGTGTTACCCACTTGGCGTGTAAACTTTTTAGTAGCGCGAGTGAAACTTGGGGGTTCAATTTGGTTTCTCCAGTTTCGGCCCAGGACTTTTCATCGTATGCTTTAATAAGAGGAGTGTTTTCAGTAAGTGTCCACTTCATACGAATGTAAGCGTTCATATGACTGTCGGCAAGATGATGAATTACTTGTCGTATTGTCCAGCCACCATCACGGTAGGGAGTGTCCAATTGATCATTGGTCATCCCATCAACCTCTTTCAAAATTAAATCTGGAAGGTTAATAATTTGCTGGGTAAGCGAAGCAAGTTCCTCTTTAGTATAGCTTTTCTTAATATTGAGCTTACCGATAGGATAACGATCATCTCCTGTGTTACTCATCTCTGATGGCCTCCTTCATATCCTCTTCGCTATAGTGCTTGTGTAGTTTTACAGGTACAGTTTTCTTCTTTCTTTTCTTTCTTACACGGATGTTTGTAAACTCTATCAGAAGAGAGAACGCAACTGCGAAATAGATGTATCCTTTAGGAACCTCTTCGTGTAACGCCTCTAGGAACAAGGTGAAGCCTATAAGAATTAGAAACCCTAAGGCAAGTACTTCCATGGAAGGGTGTTCTTTAATAAATCGACTGATGCGCCCTGAAAAAATCATCATTACAATGATGGACACAATAACTGCAATGATCATTATACTTACATGGTCCACTACACCAATGGCGGTAAGAATCGAATCGAAGGAAAAAATGATGTCCAATAAAATAATTTGCATAATGGTACCACCAATGGTGACTGCGGATTTTTTAAACCCGTCATCTTCTTCATCATCTCCTTCCATCTCATGATTAATTTCCATGGTACTTTTTGCGATAAGGAAAAGGCCACCAAAACCAAGAATGAGATCCCTGCCACTAAAGGCTACTTTATGAGTAATCACCCAATTGGCTGGCACTGTAAACAAGGGTTCGTTGAAACTGATAATCCAGGTGATCCCCAATAGGAACAAGATTCTTACACCCATGGCAAGCATTAAACCAATATTGCGTGCTTTTCTTCTTTGCTGCTCATCGGAAAGTTTGTTGGATACAATAGAAATGAAAATGATATTGTCAATCCCAAGGATTATTTCCAGAAAGCATAGGGTGAGGAGGGCGATCCAGGTATCAGCTTGAAGGAACAAATCCATACGTTAGGTATCTTTTTTTGAGAGAGGAAATTCGTCTCCAAATTAAGCAAAGCATAGAAACTTAGAAAAGGAATAGGGTAAAAGAAAAAGAGCCTTTTTGAGTTGAAAAATTAGGAATTTATTGATTCATTAAAGATTCATATTCCGTTCTAATAATACCACCTGAGATACTATAATCTCCACAATCGCAAAAAAAGAGACTGTCTCAAAAGTTATAAGAGAAGCGCTTTTCTGAGCGATAGCGAAGAATCTTTCCCTATTTAGACCTAAAATAAGGGACGATTCGCTATCGCTCAACAAAACGGAACACTTTTGAGACAGCCTCTTTGTTGATTTATGTTTGGCTGTCCTTATTTATGGACGATCATTATCTTTTTAACTGTTCTTTTCTCTCCCTCTTGTATCTGCAGAAAGTAGATGCCTGCCGCCAGGTCCTTCGTGTAGATGGTTTTGGTTTGCTGACCAGGTTCAAATACGGTATCAGTTGAGATGACACCAAGTTGACTGGAAAGCAACAATCGTATACGCTTCTGTGCTGGCCACGGTAATTCAACTTCTATCTGATCGTCAGCCGGATTGGGATAAATAGCAACCTGCTCCAGCGGTACATCTTTGTTGATGCCTGTCACCAATGGAGGGTCTGCAATATCTTCCATAATTTCCGATTGCAGGATTTCCCGTGTGTCCTCATTTTGAAGGAACACAATTACAGCCAGGTCATTAGCAGGATTATACATTTTGGCTTTTTCAGGATACCAGTTGAACGGTCCAAAGTTCAAGGCTTGTCCAGCAGGCGCCACTTGATTAAAACGAGTTCCCAATGCGGAGGGTAACATTCTTTTGAGAACAAATTCAAAATCCGTTTCTCCAGTAGCAATCATGCCGGACTGAGCAGTTGTTAGATCTGAAATAGCTATGTCTTTTTCCAAAATGGCTACGTGCAAGACAGTATTTGCCGCCAGTTCAATTTTTGGATTAACCTGAACATCTACTTGCAGACTGCCATCTGCGCTATTAATGACATCAAAAGTCAATTCGGCTTGTGCTAATTGAAGGGTTCTTATTCCATACTGTGCATCGCCCCAAGTGGAGAACGGGGCTTCTGGTTGCCCTGGATTTTTAAATCCATCCAGTCGAACTAGCGGAGTCTCGGTGATATTATAGTAAAGCGCTCGCGCGCTCGGATCAGCTGGGTTATCCAGATTGAAAGGATCAGTGTTTGGGAAACCGACATGATAATTGATCTTAACCAACTCTGTACCAATGTTACTAGAATTGGCCTTCAGTAGATCACTCTCTCGCTTCTCAATAACCACTCCGTTTATCGCCTTAGGATTGGCTTTATTAGTAAAGTTTTCTAGTAAGATTGTTCTTGTCCGATTACCAATTCGTACGTTATCCACGGCAAAACCATCTGTATTTGGTAAGTTATTAAGACTAGCAATGGCAAATCTGAATACGACATTGTCTTGAAGTACAGGAATATTTATTTCATCTAAAATATGCTTAGACTCCATCCAGGATATATTAGATGTTCCATTCCAACCATAATCCCCAGTTACCTGATCACCAGGTTTTGAGTTAAGGCCCAATGCGTTGTACCAATCTGCTCCGCTACTGACTGAACTAGCAAAGTTACCCAGTAAAGTCCAGTCCTTGTTCGGGTCTGCAATGTTAAGATCGTCAACAGAATACTCAATCACCACACCATCTACACCGCCTAGTTGAACCATACTGTTAAAAGAAATCATAGGCCTTGCCAACTGAGTCAGGTCAAAGCAAGTAGTGTACAAATAGGATACCTCATTAGGACTATAACTACCTGATAAATTGGTTGTCCAAATATTACTTCCGTTTTTCGGGTTTGTAATCACTGCTGTGGTTGGAACTCCCCAAGCCCACGAAGCTGAACCTGTAAAGGAAGGATCCTTAAGTAATTGCCAATCTCCATTACTAGCCTCGAAATTTTCTTCGTATGCCATAGCATTGGTGGGCGTAAACTTATTAACAATTACGACTTTTTGTACAAGACTGTCAGTACAGCCAAGAACAGTTTTAACTTTTGACTCAACGGAAAAAATACCAGCTGATGTATATTGATAGGTTGCATTATTACCAGATTTGATCGGGCTTCCGATTTCTCCAAAATCCCAACTAATTTGGTCTATTCCATCCATAACGGCACCAGGAGGAACAACCGTTGTATTGTTAAATACAATTTGGTCTGCCGTTGATACGCCTAAAAGATTAAAATTGGTTGCTGGAATAATGCCGACATTTATTGGATCGCTGACTACTGCTGAGCTACAACCGAAAGATGAAGTGGCAACTAGCGATGGGTTATAAGGGGCGCTTTGAATGAATATGTGAGAAGCTGTGCTTGCAGTTCCATTTATAATATTTGGATTTGCGCCAGTCTGGTTAGTTGCATCAGTAAAATCCCATCTATAATTTTCAATGGTGCCGGTGCTGATACTAGAAGCGCTGCCATCGAAGTTAATGGGAATTCCTTCACAGTATGCAGAGCCAACAGGTGTATTAGAAGTAATTGCGCTTGCAAAAGTTAGCTGTGCAACAGGATTAGGTTCTATCCGAATGGTCAAGCCAGCTGAACTCTCACAAGGTGAATCATTGGATTTGTAAGTATAGTTGATCAGGATATCAGCATTATTGTTGTTGAATAAAGTTGGATTAAGTTCTGCCGTACCGTTGCCATTGTCGATAAAGCCAGGGATGGACAGTGTAACTTTTGCAGCATTAACCGTAGAAGCCACATTAAATGGTCTGTTTATTACATAAATAGCATCACTGATCTTATTAGTTATTTGATAGGTGCCAGAGAAAGGAAGGGTACCGGTTACTCCAAAAATCTGAATGTTATCCATGTTGTCGAGTTTAACCGGCTTACTCAAAGTCACTTGCACATTACCCCCACTGTTTATTTGATCTGTAACGGCAACGGTTAAATCTCGGGCATGAATAATTGTTCCATTATCTTCAAGACTAAAAAAGCCAACAGACGAGCCAACTGATGCTGCGGGATATCCATTAACGATTACATTACCACCCTCCTCGCAGAAAATTGACACTGGATCATCCATTGCTGTGAGGTTTGTTAGCCCTACCTCAACTTTTGGAACTGCTGGTAAAAAGAATTCTACATTTTGTTTAAGGGGTATAAAGACGGACTGATTGGCCTGATTCCAATAACCTCCTGTGAATTCAACAAAGCCAAGTGAACCTCCATCGTAATAGGTATTTCCCTGTGCAGTAGTGTTGATAAAATTACTGTAAGGATTTGGTATGGTTGGATCGAACGAATTGGCATTTAGTATTGTGGCTCCGTCTATGGCATAATCATGGTAGTCCCTGCCAAGAACTGTTGCATCAGGTATGGTATTAGTAATGACAGGTAATGTATTGAGAAGAGCATCCCACTTTGGGCCAAATATTATTTGACTTGCTGTGGTCGCACTGGCTGGAACTGCCGCAGTAAGGGATTCCATGAAGTGAGCTCCAAGATTATTAAAAAGGACGGTTTGTGTGAGTGCCGGTGTGCCAGTGGGGGCATTGCCTGTGAGGTTCACATAATCAAGACAGAAAGTAGGAGACAGCCCTTTGATGGCAGCGCTGTGATCGTAAACTGTGTATTGAATAGGGTTATCAGAAGCACATCCATTGTTATCTGTGTGTGTAAGGGTGATATTAAACGGAGCATCTTTCGTAACGGCTATTACATTGAGTTGGTTTATGTTGACACCTGATCCACTGAATGCGCTTGGCCCATAATCTCCTGCCGAAGGAAGTGGAATGAGTTCCACTTGGCCTTGATCATCAGGAATAATAGTAATTGGTTCAGGTGAAAGCGGGAATGCTGCAATGGAGTATTCATTTGTAAAATCAACCGTAGGGGCGCTAAATGAACTTAGGGTAGCTACTGGAGTAAGGTCAGGCAATACTGCGAGCAATGCATTACCCCCTAATCGAACAATGTCACCACTGGAAACGGAAGGCGCTATTACTCTCAACCCTGAAATGGTAATGTTGTCCCTGCTACTACTTCCAGTATTTTGAAAACTTACTCTAAGTGTAGTGCTGTTAATAAATCGCAGTGAACCTACCCCAGAAAAGTCTAAACCCGTTAATGATAAATTTCCATGGATAGGGGTTCCTGTTGGGGTCCCGTCAACGGTGGAGACATCAAATTGGAAGCCACTTGGTAGCAACAAATTGAAAACTTGCGCTCCCGCACTGGAGAAATCTCCCATTGCATCTTCAACAATTTGGATCGGCTGATTCAATGTTTGAAAGCTATTACGGCAGACACTGACTTGTGGAATTGGTATTAATGGACCAGATGGATCCGGTGTTGCAGGGCTTGTAAATGTTAGTGTTGGCCCAGGAGTACCTTCTACAAAATCGTTGGCCAAAGAACCATAAGGTGAAGTGGTTGGAATTACCGTAGGTAAGGCATTATTCTGCGCATAAACCCAGACATCATATGGCGTGGAGGTAGTCAACGTGGCTGATATTTGGCCAAATTGAGAAATCGGATTTACCTGATTGATTGCGAAGCTACCACGATCAATAACCGTTCCTCCATAGACACCACCAAATATTTCAGTTGTAGTAGGAGTTGGATCTCCTTGATTTGTAACCATAAAAAATGCGGTGCCTTGTTGATCGAAAGTTGCATTTATAGTGGCTCCTGTAAGTGAAATATTTGTAATCGTTGGGTTGTTCGCAACAGGAATACTATTGTTATTTAATAATAGAGGAGGATTGGGGTTCGAGGTTTTAAAGTATAAAGTTCCTGAATAAGTGAAACCAGCGAACTCATTCTTGGACTCATCTCCAATACCAATAAAGTTCTCAAAATCCCCTTGTACAATGTTTACATAATAAACATGGTCATCTACTAACAAGCCAGGAGGTATCGAAAATGATAAGGGTGTCGATTGGGTGCCAGCCAGGTTGAGTGCATTTGCGGGGTCACTTAAAAGTGGATTAAAGCTTCCATTAATTGCTGTGAGGTCTGCAATCTTTGTCCCAGTTGCCTGATCATGAAGTGAAATCAATCCATCAAACGACCACACAGGGACACTGAATACAAGGTCAATGGTTGGTTTGTTTTTATCAACATTCAATTGACCAGTTGCTGGATTTGAACTGAACAATGTAGGAGGGAAGATGGAAGCAAACTGATACGTCTGCCCAACCGCATTATTTCCAGGAGGAGTAGCGTTACTAAATACACTACCATTTGAAATTTGCACTGTTGTGGCGCTATTGAGCACAAAAGGCTGGATGCTTGGTGTACTTCCGCTTGCTATGGGAGAAACATCTACCATTAGAAAGTAAGTCAATTGAGAGTTTAAGGGAAGGCTTAAGTTTCTTGGTGTGCCAGTAGTAAAATCAACAGTGAGTGATGTGCCAGCTGGCGTAAGTGTGGCCCCGATGGAACCGGTCGTCACCACATTAGCATCCCCTCCGTCAAAAGTAACATTGGTTGATTCGAACACTCGAATGTTGCTAAACACGCCACTAATGGAATTTGAGAAGTTAATGATAAAGCTGTTGAGTTTTGGCTCGCCAGCAGCAACATAGGGTCTATTAAAGGTAACACCAAAGATTACTCGGTTTACTGCTCCTCCAGGAAGGTTAGTAGCAGTTGTTACCCCTCCCAATGCGTTAGTTGCGAAAACGTTGATAACATCAACATTGGTGCATGCAACTGAACCTCCTGCATTGCTTGACAGACTGTTTGATGTAATTGTAAGTGTTCCATTCCCGGGAGAAGAGTATTGAAGGCCGGTGAGATTAACTACTCCGTTAGTAAACGTGAATGAGGTGGTAGAAAGCCCTGCCGAAACAGTTGATACTAAACCTGGGAAATTATGATCTAAATCTACAACAGCATTTACATCCCGCGCTTGAATCTGAGGCGTTATAGTGAGGGGTTGTTGGATTCCTTCGAACGCAGCTGGTTGCACTATAAAATCGAGCCGTGTTGCGGTCACCTCTACTCTGACATTGCCATCGGAAATCGCTCCACCAGTAATTCCACCGATAAGTGGAGCTGTTCCTATGTTGTTAAACTGTGATCCTCCGTTTTGAGTAACGTTCTCAACCTTTAGTTGGATAATATCATTATCGGTTATTTCAGTTGAAGTATCAAAGAAGCTGGCGCGGACAGTGAAAACTTTAGAGTCATTGTCAGGGGCGATTAAAGATGCCGATAATGAGGTAAATGTGACAGTGGTGGTTCCGGCAGTTATGAAGGTTGCATTGTCCTTGGATTGAATGAGAGTCGTTCCATCATAAATGCCCAGACTCCGGATGTTGGCCGAATTGGTAATTGAAAATTGGAGATCTTGGATATTGGTACCTGCCCCATCAGTATCATTTGTGACTCCATTTCCATCGATCAACTCAAACTGAGCTAATGCAATACTGGTTCCAACTGCACTGATATCCTGAAAATCTTTATAGGGCATATCGACCGTGGGAATGAATGCAGGGTCAACCACTAACAAAGATTCAAAAGATGAAGTGAGTGTGATTGCTGGTGTAAAAGGAGCTGGGGCAGGAATACTGCTGATCCCTCCAGCTGTCATACTAAGCGTTACATCATCATTGTTATTACCAGAAGCAAATTGGAAGCTGGCAGGGAAGGTAAAAATACCAGCTGAGAAAGGGGTGGTATTAAATGTGATACCGCTTCCTGCTGTTCCTATAGTTATATTTCCCGTGCCCTCCATGGTTGCATTTGTTGCATTAGTTACCGTGGTTATTGTAGAGGTGAAATCGAGGTCAAGATTTGTATTAATATCTCGGGCATGTACCACAATGGTAAATGGACTATTTAAGCTTACGAAGACTGCTGGGCCTACGGGAGCAATAAAGTCAATTTGATCGGCTACAACTTCAATTTTGTTTTCGTTTTGACCAGCATTAAGCGGTGCAAATGTAGTCGAGGTTCCACCACCTAATCCAGAACTCACTGAGTAGGCAGTTGCACCATTTACGCGTACTTCTACAATCTCATTATCAATAATTCCAACTTGATTAAAGGTTACAAATACGGTAAAGTCATTATTGTTATTATCGCTGGCTTCGAAGGGGGTTAGGAGGGAAGAAAAAATTAAATTTCCAGTTATACCAACAGGGGATGTAATGTTTCCAGCTACAGCTCTTTCAGCAATTTTTGTGGCACCATCATAAATGGCTACTGTACGAAGGTACTGGTAGTTTGAAATATTTAAAGTAATGGACTGTAGCTTTGTCGCTGTACCATCTGGATCTGAACTGCCTCCTCCGTCACGCAATAGAAACCTCTCTAATGCAACACCATCACTACTTGCAGTAAACGTTGGAGATTGGAAATTTTTGTATAAAATATTTTCCGGATAACCGTTCCCACTTGCGTAGGTATTACTCGATAGGAAAGACGGATCTTTAATAATATCACTAGCATTAGAGTAATGTAATCTGAATTGGTTGCTGTTTCCGTTGGTTAAGCCAGTACTGGAGAGCACTAAATTTGTAATTGCAAGGTCTGCTCCATTGCCACTGCTAGATACTGCTAGGCCATTATCAAAATCGAAGACACCGTTATTAAGCGTTACTGTAGTGTTGTTTAATGGGTAGGTTCCAGGGATTAGTGTTTGCACAGAACCCGATTTACCATTGCCAGTATTCCAATCCAGGTCAAGATTAGCGTTTACATCCTGCGCTTTTGCCTGCAGGGTAGTGGGGATCAATGGGGTATCATAGTCCTGATCGGCTAGGGCTGTCCACTGTGTAGTGAAATCAAGTTTAGATGCAACAACACTTACAGTATTGTTGCCATTACCTGAATTAACAGATTGAGCGGCCTGAATAACACTGGTAACACTAGCACCAGGATTGAGTGTAATGTCTCCGGTAGTAATGCTAAACACAAAATCTTTATTGTCAATGATATCCGGAATGGAAACTCCAGTCTTAAGCGCAATTTTTAAACCATAAGTTTTACTGCCACCATCGATAATGTGACCCAAGTCTGTCGCAACTCCATCCGAAAGGGGCCCAAATGTTATAATCCCGGCTCCTACAGTTCCAATAAAGGTTGTCGCTCCATTGTTAAGCTGAGCGGAAGCGATGGCGTCCGTCCACGTACCTAATATTGGATCGTTGCCTGCACCTTGACCAATTACCAGTTGAGTAAATAGAGTTGGTAATCCATCGTTGTTTGCAAACGTAGTTCCATTCGCTCCGTTGTCATCTGTAATCGTGAAATCAAAATTTTGAATAGCATTTTGCTGAGGAGCAGAAGCTCCACTCAATGCAGTTCCTAAAGAGGAAATGGTTGCCGGCTCAGCGGCAGCACCTGGGGTAATTGTTGTTAAACTTGAGATGATGGAAGCTACGTTTGTGCTGGTGGCTGGTGTAACCGCAGGACCACCAACTCCGGTAATCAGGATTTGGGTATTCATCACGGTTGTTGAGCCCGTGTTAAAAAAGAAAGGGTTGAGCGCTAAGACTCCATTACTAAATGATGAACTCGTAATTGACTGAACAAAATTTTGGATTGGGTTTGTTATGTTGGCTGTGTTGTTGTAGTCCTTATCAAGATTATTGTTTGCATCCAATGCGTACACTTCAGGATCTTGTCCGGCAACATTAGCCGAGAAAGGAATTTTTACTCCAATCTGGCTTTGCGGATTGGTGTTGATAGGTGCAGTGCCTGGTGTATTGTAAACTAATTTACTGGCCACGACACCAATTTGATTTGCGCCTGATTCCAAGGCTGGGTGCGTACCGACAAGTCGGCTGCTGAGTTGACCATTGCTTACATCGTTGTAAGTTAGGTTGGCCGGGATGGTCGGATCAACTTTGAATGCAAGGTTGAGTCCATCAACAGAACCGGCTAATGCATTGCTTAAGTTATTGCGCAACCAAACTTTTAAAGTATAGGTCTTAGTAGAAACACCTCCATTGGCATCATCAATAAAACCGAGGTCAGCATTGGTGGTTGATGGAATTGCCGAAAAGGTAATATTATTATTATTAACAACTCCTGTCACCGTATTTGCACCTTCAACCAACTCTGCTCCTGCAATGATATTTGTCCAATTGGATAGGGGGGCACTGTTGCCAGCACCTTGTGTAATAACCAGATCTGAGAATTTAAATGGCGCATTATCTGCAGCCCAATCGGATGTTCCCCCTCCAATTGGGGCGGAATAAGTCACGCGGACACGCCCATTTCCTCCAGCACCACTAACAGCGAAGTTACCTGTTCCTCCACCCCCGCCACCTGGGAAAAAGCCATTTCCACCATTTCCCGTAGAGCCATTTCCGCCATCACCACCACCACTGGGTGCACCACCACCACCGGCACCACAACAAAATCCTGGACTCCCTGATGAACCGTTTCCTGCAGAAGAGCCACCACCACCACCCGGTACTATGAAAAAAAGAGGTCCACTAGCACCATTTCCGCCATTTCCTCC
>JBATLM010000298.1:0-2878 GCA_049289315.1 Cyclobacteriaceae bacterium | reverse complement strand
TCTATGCACTAAAGCCCGCCTGCCCCGAAGCGGGCAGGCCCGCTTGCTCACGAGTCGGGCAGGCCCGCCTGCCCCGAAGCGGGCAGGCCCGCCTGCTGCGAAGCGGGCAGGTAAGCAGGACTAAGACTGAGCGGTGCAGAGCAAAATCGTGATACGAAATCACGATTTAGTAAAGGAACTGTGCAAAGCTTTGCACAGCTATACGTAGGTCAAAATCAAAACCTATTTGCTTGTCAGGTTGGGTAAGATGACTGACCGATTCAGCCTATGGCTGATGAAGTACGACAGTGCTTCAAGGGAAGGAACCCGCGACGGCGGGGCGGGCTGGCATACTAACGCCCGAAGTTCTGATACTTGATGAGTAGATTCAGCAACGATTGACTGAAAGATATTTGTCTTACCGAGATGACTGACCGATTCCGCCATTGGCGGATCGATGCCCAAAAGTGGCATCGAAGGGAAGGAACCCGCTATTGGCGGGGTGGGTTGGTTGAGTTCATTGATTGAAGTATCAGAGAAGTCAGCAGATGAGACTGAGTGGTTCTGATCTTTGATCAGAAATAAAGTGAACGATTTCACTTTATAATGAAAGAACTGCGAACATCGGCTCGCAGCATGGTGTAATTCTATAAAATACCAACAAACCATACCCGATAGGTCTCACAAATGGGGAAGGACTGAACGTAATTCTCCAAGAAATTCGAATAGGAAAGATTTTCTTAGCCTTTTCTTAAAGTAATGGATAGCCTAAACAGGTGAAAAGAGCTATTTAGGTGATGATTTGCGAACCGCCGTACCCGCCCGACTCTGTAGGCAGGCAGGTACGAGACCCCGTATCCCGATATATATCGGGAGTGGTGTGAGAGGCGCACCCCGTCAGCTTTGGTTGATGGGGCCGTCTACTCGATTAGCTACCGTTTTTTATTTTCCCATTTGACTGTTCATCATTTCAAAAAACTCTTCATCATTCATTTTCTTTCTGTTGTCAAGTAAGAAATTAGCATCATCTCCTGCTCGGTATCTCAATTGATTTGTTCCATCAGTTACAGCTGTATAAATTACTTCAGCGACCAAACTTGGCGGTGAAACTGTATTATTCGGATTATACCATTGTTTCATTAGGGCTTTTATGATAAGCTGATAGTCTTCAATACTACCTACCTGAAAGTCGAATGAACGTCCGCCAAAGTCAGTGGCAATAAATCCGGGTTCTACTATTTTCACTTTTACTCCGATTTCTTTCATTTCATAATGCAATGACTCTGAAATTCCTTCTACGGCAAACTTAGTTCCGTGATAAAGTGAACCCAAGGCAAAAGTCATTTGACCACCAATAGAAGATATGTTGACAATCGTACCGCTTTTGTTTTCTCTGAAATGTGGAATGATTGCTTTGGTTACGTCCATCAAACCAATCACGTTGGTGTTGAATTGCCTGACAATGTTTTCTCTTGGGAACGTTTCTAATGGACCATAAGCTCCGTATCCTGCATTGTTTAGAATAGCATCTATTTTTCCGAATTTTGAAATACCATTGTTAATTGCTGTTTCAATAGAGGCTAAATTAATTACATCTAATTTTTCTAGTTGTACGTTTTCCAACTTGTTTAAATCTGTTTCTTTTTCAGGGGAACGCATTGTTGCAATTACATTCCAACCTTGTTTTTGAAAATGCAAGGCGGTTGCTTTCCCAATTCCGCTACTTGCCCCTGTTATTAATATTGTTTTGCTCATTTTAGTCTTTGTTTAAGGTCAGTAGATTAGCTACTCCGTTGGCGGTGTAGATAGCTTTTGTAGTTTCATTAAGTACTTTATTGTAGTTTTCTATACCTTCTTTTAATCCTGAGAAATCTACAACGGTTCTAAACGGTTTTTCGCCAAATGGTGTGTTTACCAATCCAACTACAGCTTCTGCAACTCTTTCAGGTCTTTGTTCAGGGATAGATTCTACATAAGCAACGTAACCGTTTAATGCCGTTTCTGGTAGGTTTGCCATTTCGCCATATTGGGTTAATCGTTCTGTATCACTTGGTGTAATCATTCCATTCATAAAGCCTGTTGGAAATCCGCCTGGTTCAACTATGCAGGACTCAATTCCAAATCCTGAAAGTTCAGCTCTGTAACCTTCTGCTAAAGATTCTAATGCGTATTTTGAAGCTGAATAAGAAGCTAAAAATGGTGTGGTTACTCTACCAATACAGCTTGAGGTATGAATGATTGTTCCTTTTCCTTGTTGTCTCAAATGAGGTAAAACGGCTCTCATTAATCGTTGAACTCCAAAAACATTGACTTCAAACATTTTTTGGATGTCGTTAGAGGTAAAACACTCCAAAATCCCATTTGCTCCGATTCCTGCATTGTTAAAAACGGTATTCAAACCATCCATAAGTTCAATGGCTGATTTTACGCCTGTATTCACACTATTTTCATTGGTTACATCCATTTCAACCAATGACACACCTTTGGATTTAAGTTCATTGGCAATAGTTTCATTTTTACCTGAAATAGAACGCATTGTTCCTACCACCTGATGTCCGTTTTCGACTAATTGAATACAAGCAAGACTTCCAAAAGCTCCACTTGCTCCTGTTACTAAAATTTTATGTTTCATCTTTTTTGAATTTTTAATTATTTGATGAAACAAATATCTGACTATAAGAATTAGCGGATTAACACGAAATAGGGAAGGTTAAACACAAATCGCAGATAAAAGAAAAGGAAGCTGTTTTTGCTTCCTTTTCTCTAATTCAATTGTCTGTATTCTTGTGGTGTTTTACCTGTTTTTTGCTTGAACAGCCTACCAAAATAATGTGGATAATTGAAGCCTAAAGTGTAAGCTATTCCGCTAATTGAATCAGTAGAACTTAGTAATAAATGT
>JBATLM010000297.1:0-4093 GCA_049289315.1 Cyclobacteriaceae bacterium | reverse complement strand
TTTATACACATCGTCAATTTGTGATTCATTTGGTCGCACAACAAGAAATTGAAAAATAACATGAGGTGTTTTTGATTTCAATTCGCGTTTCCACTTTATGATATTCCGTGTTCCTTCAATCACTTTTGAAAGTTTACCTCCCACCCGATAAGAAGAATAGGTTTCCTGATCCACACCATCAATAGAAATAATCATCCTGTCCAACCCCGACTCTACCGTTTTTCTTGCTACTTCATCATCAAGGTAATGTGCATTGGTAGAAGTAGCAGTGTATATTTTCTTTTGCGAAGCATACCGTATCATTTCAAGCAATTGAGGATGCAGGTAAGGCTCTCCTTGAAAATAGAATATCAGATACGATAAAGTTGGGGCCAACTCATCGATCACCTTCTCAAACAAATCTTGCTTCAGCATGCCCGTAGGTCGAGTAAAAGACCGCAGGCCACTTGGGCATTCAGGGCATCTCAAATTACAAGAAGTAGTAGGCTCAATTGATATACTGATGGGTAATGCCGGCATTGAGACCTTGCCCGAGAGCCTCGAATAGAAATAACTGGAAAGCACTTTTCCCGAATTCCAAATTCTAGATAAAGTGAGCTTTGATGCAAAGTTCAATCCGTCTGTTATATTTCTGTTCATGCTATCTCAAAATTACCTTTTACAGAGCGATTGTTTTATCTTTCCATCCATTATTTACCCGATGAGAAATATCCTTATCCTCTTCTCGCTCATTTTTTCAACCAATTTGTTTGGGCAACAAATTCAACTGTCAGAAAATGCGCACATTGGAGTAATTACGTGCGCGCCATTTCAGGGTGAACTCTACTCCGCATTTGGGCACAGTGCCATCAGAGTATACGATCCCGTCAATCGGATTGATTTTGCCTATAACTACGGCACCTTCGATTTTAATCAGCCCAACTTCTATCTCAATTTCACACGCGGAAACCTACTCTATAAGTTATCTGTTCAATCCTACCCTGACTTTAGGTATTATTATCTCTACTACAACCGATGGGTTCATGAACAAATCATCGATCTCAATCAAGAGCAAAAGCAAAAACTCTTTGAGTACTTACAGTGGAATGCTCAGCCTGAAAACCAGCAATACCTCTATGATTATTTTTACAACAACTGCGCAACTAAGATTCGCGATGTCTTTGCGGAAGCGCTGGGGGAGAAAATCAAGTTTGATGACTCTTACATTACTACAGACTACACCATTCGTGACCTCACTGAACTGTACCTGCAAGAACAACCGTGGGGAGATTTAGGTATTGACGTTTGTCTTGGTTTACCCATGGATAAAAAGGCCAATCCGTATGATTACATGTTTTTGCCGGATTACATTGAGTCCTCATTTAATCACGCAAGTATCATCACTGAAAATGGGACAAAACCTCTCGTGAAGAAGACAATTACTTCAGCGCCTCCTGGTGAGCCTATGGTTTTTGATAGCGCTCCTCACCCATGGACTGTTTTTGGGACATTACTCCTGGCTGTTATAGGAATCACTTTTTTAGATTTCAAAAGGAAAAAACCATCCAAGTGGCTTGATATCACCTTGCTATTTATAACTGGCGCAATTGGCTGCTTGCTTTTTGTTTTGTGGGTAGCTACAGATCACAAAGCTGCAGCTAACAACTTTAATCTATTGTGGGCATTTCCTACCAATCTCATTGCGGCATTTATGCTTTTTGGAAAGTCCAAAGCAATATTCAAGAAGTATTTTGGGTTCCTCACAGGTCTTACCCTACTCCTACTTATTACTTGGGTATTGCTACCTCAGCAACTGAATGTGTTTTTGATTCCTGTAGTAATTGCATTGGCCATTCGCTATGGCCTCAACTACTACCTACGAATAAAGGCTTACATATGAATAGGCCTGTTGGCTGTTGCTGCAAGGCATGCTTCCTTCACCGCTTCCATATAAGTAGGATGCGCATGAGACATCCGCGAAACATCCTCTGCTGAAGCCCTGAATTCCATTGCAGTAACACCCGCAGCGATCATGTCAGCTGCACGTGCTCCAATTATATGAACACCCAGAATTTCATCTGTTTGTTTATCGGCCAAAATTTTCACGAGACCATCTACATCCATACTTGCTCTAGCTCTACCCAATGCTTTATAAGGAAACGAACCAGTTTTATAGGCCCTGCCACTTTCTTTCAATTGCTCCTCTGTGTAACCAACACTTGCTACTTCAGGCCATGTGTAAACCACTCCTGGGATCAATAAGTAATTAATATGCGGCTTCTGCCCCGCCATTTGTTCCGCCACCATTACTCCTTCTTCCTCTGCTTTGTGAGCCAACATGGCGCCACGCACTACATCCCCAATGGCATAAATATTATCAACTTTGGTTTTCAAATGATCATCAACAGGTATCTTACCTTTATCAAGCTCAATTCCAACTTTATCCAATGCTAACCCTTCGGTGTAAGGTTTTCTTCCAATGCTAACCAGACAGTAATCACCCTTTAGTTCAATAGACTTACCAGATTTGTCTTCTGCCTTCAACACCACTTCTTTTCCTTTGTTCTCCATAGAAGTCACTTTGTGACCAAGATAAAATTGCATTCCCAATTTCTTGGTCACCTTCAACAACTCTTTACCCATTGTGCCATCCATGGTTGGAATAAGGCTGTCCAGAAACTCAACAACTGTGACCTTTGATCCAAGGCGAGCATATACGGAGCCGAGCTCCATCCCAATAACACCTCCACCAACAACGATCATATGTTTGGGCACTTCCTTTAACTCAAGCGCCTCAGTACTGGAAATGATTCTTTTTTTATCTAATGATGCGAATGGTAATGGCGTGGGTTTTGATCCAGTAGCTATTATCACTTTCTCAGTGGTAACAGTCGACTCTTTCCCATCATTTCCAGTAATCTTAATAGTGTTTTTATCTACAAAAGAGCCAACACCTGTAAGTACATCGATTTTATTCTTTTTCATCAGGTAGGCAATACCATCTACGTTTTGCTTCACCACATCTGCCTTGCGCTTAATCATTTGCTTGATGTTCACTTTTGGCGCTGCAATGTCGATACCGTGTTCCTTGAAATGATCTTTAGCGTTGATGAAATGTTCCGATGAGTCCAACAAAGCTTTCGATGGAATACACCCTACGTTAAGACAGGTACCTCCCAGTGTATCATACTTTTCTATGATAGCTGTTTTAAACCCTAATTGTGCGCATCGAATTGCTGCCACATATCCACCAGGTCCTGAACCGATTACCGTAACGTTGTATTGCATAATATTCTTTTGTTCTTTCTGTAAAATTATTTTTTGAATGAGTGATTAAACACCTAAAATTAAACGCCCCGGATCTTCCAACAACTCTTTAACTTTTACCAGGAAACTCACCGACTCTTTACCATCTACAATACGGTGATCATAAGAAAGGGCCAGGTACATAATTGGGCGAATCACCACCTCCCCATTTAAAGCGATTGGGCGCTGCACAATATTGTGCATACCCAAAATGGCAGATTGAGGTGGGTTCAAAATAGGAGTTGACAACATAGAGCCGAACACTCCTCCGTTGGTGATAGAGAAAGTACCTCCCGTCATTTCTTCTATAGAAAGTTTTCCATCTCTACCGCGAGTAGCCAATCTTACTACCTCCTTTTCAATTTCTGCCATGCTCATTGACTCTGCACTTCTGATAACCGGAACTACTAAACCGCGAGGTGTTGACACAGCTATTGAAACATCGCAGTAATTGTGATACACTGCCTCATTGCCATCGATATAGGCGTTTACTGCAGGAAACTCTTGCAAAGCCACACAAACGGCTTTAGTGAAGAAACTCATAAAGCCAAGCCCTACTCCGTATTTCTCTTTGAACTTCTCTTTGTATCTGGAGCGTAAATCCATTACAGGCTTCATGTCCACTTCGTTGAAAGTAGTGAGCATGGCCGTTTCATTTTTCACTGCCACCAAACGCTTCGCGATAGTTCTGCGCATGGTTGACATTTTCTCTCTAGACTGCTCACGTACTCCACTTGGCGTAGGTGCTGCTGCCTCCGTTGTAGCTGCTGCTTTTTGTTGACCAGCTTGGGCATTTACAGCATCCTCC
>JBATLM010000296.1:0-3043 GCA_049289315.1 Cyclobacteriaceae bacterium | reverse complement strand
ATCTCATATATCTTACTCCTTAAGAAATTCAATTGATCACCATCAAGAGGATGTTCACCAATTAAGGCCTTGATTGATTTTTTTTCAGAGCGTGAAAATATTTCATCTTCAATACTCAGTTTCAATTGGTTGATTATTGCTTCCATTGCATTTAGATTAAAAACTCTAAAGTATCGATTGCACAATAAAATAAAAGACAGTAGGGCACAGCAACGCGCCAATTCCTGTATAAAAGGTTGCTGTGAGTGCTCCATAGGGAACCAACTTCGGATCAGTAGCCGCAAGACCTGCAGCAACTCCACTCGTTGTGCCAATTAGCCCACCAAATACCATTGCAGTATGAGGGTTATTCAATCCGATATGTTTTGCGATAATAGGCGTCCCAATTGTAATCATAATCGATTTGACTACACCTATGGCAATGCTAATGGCAATTACATCCGATTGTGCACCAATTGCAGAACCTGTAATCGGGCCCACCACAAAAGAACAAGCTCCTGCTCCTATTGTGGTAAAGTCTTGGACCTCTGTATATCCCATCACATACCCAATTGATCCCCCGACAAAAAAAGCAACAAAAACACCGATCAAAAGAGAAATGATTCCCGGCAGTCCGGCTTTTCTTATTTCAGAATAATTAGCGCCCATTGCTGTAGCAACCACTGAGAAGTCCCGCATCATGGCGCCACCCAATAATGCCATTCCGGAAAACATTGGAATACTAGCTATCCCCTTTTTTCCTCCTAAAGCTGCAAGTCCGAGGCCCGTCACAATCGCAATGGCAGCACCAGGAATTTTTTTATTGGTCAATTTTTTAGATATCCAATAAGACGCGAACATAACCACACCTACTGTAAGGAAAGCAAAGATGAGATCATTTGCACTTACTGCCTTTTGAAAAACACTCATACCTTGGGCGGGGTTGAGTCTCCAATTTTCTCAGATACACCAATTTTAGAAACTAAGGGTACTAACAGGAGACAAAGGCCAGTAGCAAGCAACCCAACAACTATCGCGACCCAACCACCACTCAGCGCTGCTTTCACATTTTGTGTAGCCGACATGGCCACAACAATTGGAATGTACATCGCATTCCAAAACATAATACCGTCTTCTGTCTCCGCTTGAAAATAACCCCTCTTCCTTATTTGTTCATTGAGCATGATAAGAAAGAGCATGGCGAATGCAACTCCTCCCATGTTGCCGGGAATATCCATCCAAAAACCAAGGGCAGCTCCTATGAGTTGGCCGGCCAAAAAGCAAGCTGCGAGAATGGCAACACCATAAATTTTCATGTTTCAGATTTGGGTGATTGCAACAATTTAAGCTATTACAAAACGTATTGCAACCGTCAATCCGATAGGCGTGAACTACGCGCTCACTGCTATACTCTTATCCTCCACCCTTTCAGCAACAGGAAGGGTTAATGCAAATTCAGAACCAACTCCAAGCTCACTAATTACCTCAATGGTACCTCCGTTGCTTTCAATAAACTCTTTGGACAGCATAAGGCCAATCCCAGTTCCTTTTTCATTGTTGGTTCCAATGCTCTTGCTTCTACCGCGAAACTTGAACACGTTTTTGATATCATCAGAATCAATACCAACACCAGTATCAGCAACTACAAGTTTAACATACCCTTGCTCCTCTGTGTACTTGATAGTTATTGTACCATTTCTACCTGTGAACTTAATAGCATTGTTCAACAGGTTTCTCAATGCAGTTTTGAGATGGTCAACATCAAACCATACATATACACCTTCATCGCGGTGGTGCACCAGTTCAATCCTCTTCTCATTGGCTGATTGCGTATAGAATTCCTTTAATCCATCAACCACCTCACTAATTTGAATACGACTTGCTTGAATTTGAATACCATTCAACTGACTACTAGCCCATGAAAGCATGTTAGTCATTGTTCCTGACACTGCATTGATGGTTCTGTATAAATCATCAAATACTCTTTTTTGATCCTCCTCTCCCAGACCTCCTCTTTTAATGATTTCTAAAATCGCTTTGATATTATTGATTGGTCCTCGCATATCGTGACCAATAATAGACAACAGCTGATTCTTACTCTCATTTAGTTCATTGAGAGTAACATTCTGTTTCTCAATCATTGCATTTCGTTCTGCAATCTTTGCATTCTTTATCAGAAGCCTTTTATTTAACAATAACTTTTGTTTGTTATTCTTATTCAAGATAATTCCCCACACGGTAAGGCTTACTCCAAGCACAACAAAAAAAGCAATCCACAGGTAGTTTTGTCTAATAACAGATTTGCTTAATGCATTTTCTTTAGCCAGTTGCTCCCTTTCTAATTCATTTTGCCTTAGGTGCAAGTAATTAATCTCCTTCTCCTTCCTTTCGTTGAAAAGGCTATCATTATATTGTTTAAATAACTCATGCATTTCAAGCGCTTTGACATAGTCATTTTTGGCTTTGTAGCTTTCATATAAGATCATCGCATCCTGCGCTATATCCCATTTCGAATTCATTTGCCTTGCAATGTCCAGGCTCACTAATCCATACTCAATACTTTTATCATACTGACCTTTCTTCTTGTACACTTTTGCCAATCCAGCATAAGCAAAGCTATCCTCCCACTTACTCTCATAGTTTTCACTATCCAACACTCCTCTATAATTCTTCTCGGCTTCATTGTAATCTTCCTTATGCAAATACACCTCACCTCTTCTATTAAGAGCCATAGAATACATTCGGTGATTTTCTTTTTCACTGCTTAAATCAAGTGACCTCGCCAGGTAAAATAAAGCGCTATCATAATCTTTAGCGCCATCATGAATAATAGATAGATTAAAATAGTTGGATATAAGTCTATTTGCATCCCCTGAACGAATCGAATGGATCATCGATCGCCATTGAAACTTCAGTGCTTGTTGATAATTCTTCTGTGTTTCATAAATCAAAGAGATATGATTGAGGCTTGTGGCAATCCCCATATCATGGAGCAATGATTGATGAATCTCTAACGCATCAACGAAGTAGATAAGGGCCAAGTCGTAATTTCCAAGAATGTAAT
>JBATLM010000295.1:0-2782 GCA_049289315.1 Cyclobacteriaceae bacterium | reverse complement strand
GTGCAGGAAGATGCAGTCGCGTATGCCACCGACTCAAATGGTTCTGTGGATTTATTCAGAAAGCAATCCTACATGGATTCTTTGTGGAGCAAACCTGTGTACAATCTTTTTGGGGCGGAGTATACTTTCAAAGAAGTAAAAGAGAATGAGCTAAATCTTGGCCTTGACTTGCAAGGAGGGATGCATGTGACGCTTGAAATTTCTCCGATCGATATTATAAAAGGCTTAAGTGGCAACAATCAGGATCCTGCATTTATTGCTGCTCTTCAAAGTGCATCAGAATTGCAAAAGTCCAGTCAGGAGAGGTTTAGCGTATTATTTTTTAATGCCTATAAAGAAGCTAATCCAAATCAAAACCTCGCACATTTATTTGCGTCAGCCGCTAATAAGGATCGTGTAAGCCTTTCGGATGATGATAGCAAAGTGATGCAGTTCATCGGTGAGGAGATTGAAAGTGCAATTGATCGTTCGTTTACTATTCTTAAAACGCGTATTGATCAATTTGGTACTTCCCAGCCCAACATTCAAAGACTTCAAGGAACCGGAAGAATTCAAATTGAAATTCCGGGCGCTGACAACCCTGCCAGAGTAAGAAAATTATTGCAAGGTGTGGCCCAACTTGAATTTTGGGAAATTATCGAATACAATGATGAGCAACTGAATCAGTCTCTGTTTGCGATCAATGAGAAGTTAGTGAAAGAGCAAAACGCTACCAAGGCGCTTACGCCAGCTAATACAGCTAATGATCTTCAAGATGCATTGGTAGATACGGGAGATAGTACAAAGTCATTGTTGGAAGAGCAACTGAGTCAAGTACAGGATAGTGCAAGCAATCCATTGGATTCGATTACCAACTCTAATCTATCCCCACTATTTTCATTAAGTAATCCTGGTATTCCTTTTTTATATGATGTGAAGGATACAGCAACGATTAACCGTATCCTTGCGCGTGCTGATATCAGAGCTTTGCTACCCCGCAACATTGCTTTTCGCTGGGATGTAAAAGCCGAACCGGAAATTACTCCTAACGTTGATGACCTTCGTCTGAATTTTGTGAACGTGTCAAGAAATGGAAAGCCATTGTTAACAGGAGAGGTAATCAATGATGCTCGCCTTGACTATGACCAATTTGCAAGACCAGCTGTAAGTATGACAATGAATGCGGCCGGCTCTCGTGCATGGTCCAAGATTACAGCTGCAGCTGCAGCTAAATCACCTCCAGGAAGAATCGCCATTGTATTGGATAACTATGTGTACACTGCACCCACAGTTCAAGGTGAAATTCCAAATGGAAATTCCCAGATTACTGGAAGCTTTGAATTAGAGGAGGCAAAAGACCTTGCTAATGTATTGAAGGCAGGATCGCTGCCGGCACCTACACGTATTGTAGAGGAAGCCATCATTGGACCCACGCTAGGTCAGGTAGCGCAGAGCCAGGGAGTGATCTCAATGATCTGTGGCTTGGGTATTGTAGCCTTGTTTATGATTGCCTATTACTCAAAAGGTGGTTGGGTAGCTAACCTTGCTTTGTTATTTAATATCTTTTTCATTTTAGGGATTTTAGCACAGCTAAATGCTGCTCTTACACTTCCAGGTATTGCAGGTATAGTACTTACCATTGGTATGGCAGTGGATGCCAACGTGCTTATCTATGAGCGGATTAAGGAAGAGTTAAAAATGGGCAGTATGCTCAAAGAAGCTATTAAGAAAGGCTACAGCAGAGCTTTCGATGCCATCTTTGACTCGAACATGACCACTTTTCTGACTGCAATATTTCTTTTTGTATTCGGTCAGGGGCCGCTTAAAGGTTTTGCTATCGTATTGATGATTGGTATTGCCACCTCTTTTTTCTCTGCAGTTTATATCTCAAGAGTTATTGTAGAATGGATGACGCGAAAAGGAGATCAAGCCAAAGTTTCGTTTGAATCTGTTCTTTCGAAAGGTGTGCATGAACGCAAGTATTTCAATTTTATTGGATATAGGAGATTGGCCTATACCATTACGGGGTCTATTACGATAATTGGATTTATCCTTATCGGTTTTAATGGGTTGAACTTGGGAGTTGATTTTAAGGGAGGGCGATCATATGTAGTAGCTTTCAATTCCCCTGTTGTGGCTACAGATATGAAGATTATGCTTACGGAAGAGTTTGAAGGAGATGGAACGGAGGTAAAAACCTATGGTAGCAGTAGTGTGGTGAAAATAACTACATCCTATTTGGTGGATGATGAATCCAGCGAAGCTGATACAAAAGTCAGAGATGCCATGATAGGTGGGTTGGAAAAATTCACTGGGCTTGAATTTGTAGATAATGATGGCCGTGTTGATGATACCCATTTCTCGATTTTGTCATCATCAAAAGTGGGCGCTACGATAGCCGATGATATTAAGAGTTCTGCATTTGAGGCAGGCGTTTATTCATTAATTGCCATCTTCTTATTTATCCTTATTCGATTTAAAAAATGGCAGTTCAGTATGGGTGCGATTGTGGCTACGGCTCATGATGCACTTTTTGTGGTTGCTATTTTTGGGATAGCGGGCGCCTTTGGATTTTCTCTTGAAATTGATCAGGTATTTATTGCAGCCCTCTTGTCAGTGATCGGATATTCAATCAATGATACAGTGATCATTTATGACAGGATCAGAGAATATATCGGCCTTGGCACATCGCACGACAGGCTTAAAGTGTTTAATGACGCCATCAATAGTACGCTAAGCAGAACATTGATTACATCCGGCACTACTATGATTGTGGTATTAGTATTGTTGTTCTTCGGAGGTG
>JBATLM010000294.1:0-30299 GCA_049289315.1 Cyclobacteriaceae bacterium | reverse complement strand
TAGGGTGACTATAGCGGTGGGGATCACCTCTTCCCATTCCGAACAGAGAAGTTAAGACCACCTGCGCTGATGGTACTGCGGTAAAACGTGGGAGAGTAAGTCGTTGCCTTTTTTTTATTTATCCGCCATCGGTGGAGCAAAAGCCCCTTATTCCAATTACTGGTATAAGGGGCTTTTTTTGTTTTAGGCCCCAAGAATACAGATGGGGCTAACCCTTTGTTGTTTAATGGAAGACTAATTTAGATCTATTTGGATGTGAACAAGAATAGATTATTTATCCTACAGAAACTTCAAGAAAAGAATCTTTACTGAAGTGTGCTTCGGCAAGTTGAAGCAGATCCTGACTGGAAACACTATCAATTTTTTTAATCAAAATTTGATAGTATGTGTCTGATAATTGATGTAATTCAATGTTTTTTATTTTTCCCAGAATTGAAAATGGGCTGGCCATTTCACCTTGGAGACTTCCTATAAAATGCCGTTTGGCGAGTTCTAATTCTTCAACGTCAATAGATGTGTGAAGAAGATCAATCTCCTTCATGATTTCATTTATGGCAAGCTCTCGATTTTCTTTATTGACATCGGTGCCGATGAGTAGTATGCTGTCGTTTTTAAGGGAGTTGATAGAGGATGAAATGCCATATGTTAACCCTTTCTTTTCCCTCAGGTTCTTCATTAATCTAGATCCAAAGTAACCTCCCAAGTAATAGTTAAGGATTAAAAGTCCCGGATAATCGACATGATCTCGTTGAAGAGTTCGTTTCCCTAACCGAATAGATGACTGCACGCTGCCTTTTTTTTCTACATAGCTGACATCACCTGGTTTTCCGGTTGAGTGAAAGTCAGATGGTGGTTGAACTTGAGTGTCGATTGAGCTCAGTGTGTGTTTTAGTATATCTAAATCATCGGATTCTATCTTGCCAAGGATAAAGACGTGTGATGGTTTTATCCTTATTTTAAAAAAAGATGACAGGTCGCTTGTACTTAATTTATTCACCTCTTCTTCATTGGGCGATTGCCCGTAGGGATGTGAAGAACCGAATATTTTTTCTCGTATGAGTTTAGATGATAGGTAGCTAGTTTTTTCATTTTTCACTTTAAGCCCTTGAATAAAATGATCCTTCATCAGGCTAAACTCTGTTTCATCAAAAGATGGGGTAGTGATTAATTCAAGGAAGATGGGATAGAGTTTAGAGATGTGTTTTGACAGTGCGTAAAGTGAAACTGATGCGAAATCAAAATTACTCGATAGCTCAATATGAGCCCCGTGAAGATCAAACAATTCCGCAATTTGCCTAGCAGACATTGATTGAGTGCCTTTGTCCAACATCAAAACTGTAAAATGTGAAGCTTCCGGTTTGGAATCGTACCATTTGCCGGCATTAAAGACAACTTCAATTTTCACCAGCTCTTGCTGAAGGTTGTTCAGGTGAATTATTTGGACATCATTTGATAATCGAGCTTTAGCGACTTGAGGTAATTGAAAGGAAGTAGATTTTACAAACGGAGGTTGTAGCGTTCTGTCAAGCATTACTACTGATCCGTCACAGATTCTTCCCCAAGTACTTTACTGTCAAAGTACATCATAATAGTGAAACGAAGTGTTTCAGCCAATGCATTTTCGTTCTTATTGGTAGGAACCAGGTATGCAATGTCGATTGCAAATTTTTGGATTTTAGCTCCAACTCCCGCAGTTAAATATTTGCGGTTTCCTTTATCCTTTGCTTCATGGAAATAACCAAGACGGCCTGCAAAGGTTTCATTATACCAATATTCCACGCCAGACGAAATTGAAA
Organism: Cyclobacteriaceae bacterium; assembly: GCA_049289315.1. GTDB lineage: Bacteria > Bacteroidota > Bacteroidia > Cytophagales > Cyclobacteriaceae > ELB16-189. Next base: position 28,503 of record JBATLM010000294.1, on the reverse strand, counting down.
ACTCTCTGATCTCCTCGCTGAATCCTCCTGATGCATCCGAAAAGGAACCGAAAATTCCGCTAAGTAGCGCTTTATCCTGACTGTCTGCTGTTGGACTTGGTACCAGTAATTTATTGATGTCTAACGCAAAAGTTAAATTATTAAAAGCATCTAATTCCGTTTTGTAAGAGCCTCCTAATCTTAAGTTGGTAGGGATAAAGTCTTCATTGTTCGCATCGGAATAGGAGATTTTTGCGCCTATGTTAGTAATGGATGCTCCAAGGGAAAGTGCTGAGTTTCTGGAAACCAAAGGCTTTGTGTAAAACACACCAACGTCTACGGCCACGGAGTTACCGGGTCTTGCATCCACTCCTCCAGAAGAAAAAGCACCTGTAAGATTAGAGTGAATATATCTTAAAGCTCCTCCAATACTCAATTGCTCAGTAAGCAGTCTTGAATATGTAACGTCAAAAGCAAACTCTCTTGGATTAAATCGTCCAAGAATATTTCCTGGCCCTGGTCCGTTATTAAACGTGATTTCTCCAAGGTCAAAGTATTTCATAGAAGCGGCTACAGTCTGCTCTCTTGTAATCTTATAAAAACCAGTTAAGTAGAAGATGGACATGTCGTTGATAATCTTACCTAACCAGGGGGTATAGGAGCCAGAAACCCCATAACTTTTATCAATGAATGCCAGTTTGGCTGAGTTCCAATGGGCCGAATTTGCATCTGGCGAGGTGGCCACTCCGGCATCACCCATACCAGCCGCCCGAGAATCAGGGGTGATTGTGAGGAAGGGTACAGCCGTAGTTATTACTTTTCTTGTGCTATCCTGACCAATAAGGTTTTGAGAAAAGCTGAAAAATGTAACACCAAACGATAAAAAGAGGATAATTAAAATCCTTAACTTATTCATAGTCAAGATCTAAGCTTTAAAGATAATCAATTCAAAATAATTAGTTTGGAAATCTGCTCATTTTTCGAGCCGTCCAATAGGGAACGTACAACAAGCCGTAACAGGTATACTCCATTGCCTAATTTTGTTCCGGCTGTATTAGTGCCATCCCATTCGGGTAAAGTAACCAGATATTGACTTGCGGGCGCCTCATAATTCATAATGTGCATTGTTTGTCCTGAAAGGTCGACAATAGTGGCAAAAACCTCCAAGTCTTGTCCGGCTCGGTTATGCTCAAACTGGATGGTTGTATTATTGGAGAATGGGTTAGGGTAATTATAAAGCTTTTGAATGGCAATCTGAGTTCCATCTGTTACAACGAAATTAACTTTTGCTGAAGCGGGGTTATTGTATGCATCCCAGGCTTTTAGTTCGATGGTATGCTTGCCGGGGTCGAGGTTTTCAATAGGAAATGTTATCGTTCCTTTTGTGAAGTTATCGAGATCTGCTAAATAATATTCTCCAACCTCAAAGACCTGATCATCATCCAAAATGGCTACTAGGTTATTTCCAATTCCGTAATTGGCAATATTAATTCCACTCACATCAGAAAGCCGAGCAACTAATTGGGTAGATGATGATGTGATACCTCCATTAATAAATGTGGTGTCACCCATAAAGAGTACAATTTTAGGAGGAGTACTGTCGCTTCCATCGTCAAGTTCACTTTCTCCTATTTTAAAATTAATTGACCCCCCAATAGCATCACTGGTGCTGGTATTATTCTTTGCATACAAGCTTAATTTTCCATAGCCCACCTGATAGACAATATTTTTGGGAAGTATAAACTCCAATTGAAAGGCCCCGTTGGATACGGTTGCTTCCCCACGGAATAATGTGTTGCTTCTTTCCTGATAAGTAAAAACAGGGTTTTCATCACCTAATGTAGTGTAATTGAATTCCTTGTCTTTCAAGGTGACAGTCACTACTCCGTTAAAATTTTCATTTTTAATTCCTTGCGATCGGATCTCTCCTTCAATGATAATTCTGGATAACGCTTTCAGTGTATCAGATCCGGTAGCCGTTGATATGCGTGTAGCAATAATTTCATCATTAGGAATTGCGAGCCGCATTGAAGGATCGCCCAAAAGGGAAAAATTCCTATTTGAAACACCGTTAATACTATTGTTTTTTGTTTCTCTAAATACAGCCCCAAGATCTCTGTACTTGCCATTTACTTTTGTAAAAAGAGCTTCGTAAAAGGCTTTGTTGAGAAATGCATTAGTGGATGCATTGACTGGCCTTGCTGCAGTTACCAAACCAATGGCACCACCATCTTTCTTAGTTAGTACTAATTCGCTGCTAGAGATTTGCGATGGATCATCATGTCTTCCGAATTCACAAGTAGCAGTAACTAAAAGCGGGAAAATATTTTTATTGTCCCATTCTTCAATTAATTGCTCATCCAGAATTTGTTCTTGTAGCCACACACGCTCCGACCCATGTCCTGTAAAGTTGACAATCAACGTTCCTTTTATTAATGACTTAAGTAAAGCATCTCGGGCATCAGGAGAAACCTGACCACTAGGTTTTGAGATTTGTTTAAATGCATCTAAATAAATTTTCTTTGTATCGAATTGATATTGATTGACCTCAATGTCTCTAGCCATTTTATCGGCATCATTTTGATGAAGATTGAAATCCCCATCATCAGCAACAAAAAGAATGTCTTTTCTCCAGCCTCCAAAAGATTTTGAGTTGGTGTCATAAGCTATGAGTTTATCTACTATAATAGCTGCTTCCTCAGATGTCTTTACAGGTAAGCGACCAACTCCAATGTCTAGTGTGTGGGCTGCTGCTGGACTTTCTTGCCAATCTCCTTCGCTCATTTCCATAAAAGTAAAGTAATCATCAGATGAGTAAGTTTCTAGAGGAGAAAGAGAGTTTCTGGATTCGTAAGTAGGAACAAAGTTTGTGTTTTTATTTACTCTGTCTTTAAAGTCGTAGGACGACCTTCCAAAAAGTAGAATATTTTCCAGGCCGCCACCATAAAGCGTTTTAGCAAAATCCCGAATGGCTGTTGGGTCTTGTTTGCCGCCTGAAAAGTCGTTGTAAATTTCTTCAGGAGTTACAACTCGGGTAGCAATACCATTTACATTTTGCCGATGGTTAGCTAAGCGTTCAGCTTCTCTTTTAAAATCAGGATGGGAGACAATAAGAAGTTGCACTACTCCATTGTTAATAAGATCTTGATTAGGAACCTGTTTTTCGTAGCTAGGAGCTAAAAAATCGTTTGTTCTGAAAGCAATGAATGTTTTGAGTTCGCTGGTTTCAGTGCTAAAGATTGCCTTGTTACCAGCCATTTGAAAAGGATGATTGACACACCTTAAAGGATCAGTAGTATCCCAGATAGAACCACTTGATGGAAAGTTAGCTACTTCAAAAGTACTTACAGGGTTTGTTAGATTAGAGGCCGATGTGAATTGCGTTTGATTACCATAGAGTGATAAATTTCTTTCAAAATTGGCGAGCAAGAAATCCAGGTAACCAACAGACTTTCCTGAAACCCCTTTGGTGTATTGATAACTGAAATTATGAGTTGAAGTTGTGGGGGCGGCCACACTCACGGTATCTACGACAACTCTTCCTTTGATCCCATATTGGGTGTTTGCAATGGATGGAATAGGTTGTTCAATTACTTGGGTTCCATTAAGGGAGAGATTAAAAGATGCCGGGTTAAAGTTTTGCCCCATAACACTCGATACAACTTTTACCTGACTGTTAGCTGCGATACCTTCTACCGTAAAGGGTAGGGATAAGGTGTTGGTAATGTCAAACTGTTCACCAAACCATTTTCGGCCGGAATTTAAATCATTGTAATTTTCATTTTCATGAAAAACAAAGCCATTAAATGTGTTTACAATTGGGAACGTGCCAGAAATGTTTGGCTTGTCTTCGATTCGCTTACCTGGTGTGGTGGAAACGGTTAGAAAATAATAATTCTTATCTGTATATAAATTATTCTCATAGTTGAATATTTGCTTGTCAACATCAAATGAATGCTTGTCAGGGCTTTGTCCGTAAAAAAGAATGTGATCCTCTGTATTGAACTTGCCATCGGATTCTCCGATTACAACAATGGCCATTTTTTCTAGATGGTTTTTTCTTGGAGCGTTGTTCGCTTGCGGCAGCATGCCAGTTCCATTTCCATACAGATTAATATTTCTGGGGTCAATTTTATCCGGGTCAATTCCGGCAGCCTTTAAGAGGTTATAATCGATTTTAAAAACACCATCCTCCAGCACAGAAAATTTTGCCCATTGACCTGTCTTCAAAGGTGATTCCAAAGCTTGAGCGCTTGCATTTGTGATTAGCACCAAAAGTGCCACACTTATCAGTATTGTTAGTTTCCTGACCTTCACAAATTCTATTGATAAACAGTCTATTTCTTTCTGGTAAATATTCCTGTAGCTAACGAAAGAAGGATGTACAGTAGTATAATTAAAGGTACACCCTCGGCTTGTCTCCAGCCAAGTAATAATACAGATAACCCAATAAAGGTAAACCTCAATTTGTTGTCCGCCCAGCCGAAGTTTTTGAATTTGAGGGCAAACAAATTAATAGGGGCAACCAACAGCAGAGAGAAGATAATGCTTATACCCATAAGACTCTCGGTGGATGAAGTAATGAACTGGAAAGGAGTATCCAGAAACACTAAGCCGGTAATAAATAGAGCATTGGCAGGTGTTGGTAATCCAATAAAAGAATCAGTTTGATTCTCATCTACATTGAATTTAGCCAATCGTAATGCTGAGAAAAGTGCAATCAAAAAGGCGATGTATGGAATGTAAGTTCCAGGTGTTGACTTTTCCAACCAGGTGAACATTACCATAGCAGGAAGTACACCAAAACTAACCATGTCAGCGAGTGAGTCTAGCTCTTTTCCAATGGTAGAAGTTGTTTTTAACATTCTTGCGGCAAAGCCATCAAAAAAATCAAAGACACAGGCTAGCCAAACAAGATAGGCGGGGATATAAAGTGGGAAATCACGCGCTAATAATATTCCAATACAACCACAAAGCAGATTGCTTAAGGTTAATAGATTTGGAATGTGCTTGGTTAGAGATTTCATTATGAATCGAGTCCACAAAAGGGGTTGCTTTTTTTCTCTTTACCAATTGTGGTTGGATTCCCATGACCGCTATAAACGGTTACATCATCAGGTAAGGCGAATAGCTTTTGTTGAATGCTATCAATCAGGGTATCCATATCTCCTCCTGGCAAATCAGTTCGCCCTATGCTTCCATCAAATAGAACGTCACCACTGATTAGGATTTTTTGTTCAGGATTGTAAAGACCAATATGCCCAGGAGAATGCCCTGGCAAAAAGATAACTTTCAGTTCACTTTTTCCCCATGTTACCTCATCCTTCTCATCAATAAATTTATCTGGAAGTGCTTCTTTGTATGCGCTAAACCCATAATTAGGAGCGTAAGCTTTGACCGCTCTTAATAAACTTTCTTCATTTTTATGCGCAAGGAAAGGAACATTATAGGTGTCTTTCACAAAGTCATTCCCCAATACATGGTCGATATGACAATGGGTATTGATAAGTAAGGAGACAGTCAGATAGTTTGATTTAATAAATTCATCCAATTCTTTTCTCTCCTGAGGTTCGTAGCAGCCGGGATCAATAATGATCGCTTCCTTTGTTTCGTCATAGACGACATAGGTGTTTTCGCTGAAAGGATTAAATACAAATGACTTAACTGTAATCATATCTCTTAATTAAATACAAAGTTATGACCTTCGTAGCAATTATCTTTGCGTGAAAGTCATAAGTTAATGTTATAAAGCTTATTTAGAGCATTGATAAGGACATTTGTCGGATATGTAACGGTTAAGAAATAATTGACAAAAAAAATTGATTATATCATAGTGGGCTTGGGGCTGGCCGGTGCCTGCATGGCCTTGCAATTGTTGAGACGAGGTAAGCGATTAATGGTATATGATGTACCATCTCAAAACAGAGCATCATCGGTAGCAGCGGGTCTTTTTAATCCGATTACAGGAAAACGCATCGTTAAAACATGGAAAGCAGATGAGATGTTTTCTTATCTGCATAAATTTTATCGTGAGGCAGAAAAGGAACTGCACACGAATTTTTTTTATGATCGTCCGCTTTATACTCCATTTCGATCCGTAGAGGAGCAGAATGAATGGATGAGTAAAAGCGCTGATGATTCTTTTACAAATTACATCGCTCAAGTAACCACACAATCCACTTTTGGTGATGAGGTGAATGATTCTATTGGAGGTATTTTGCTTTCTCAATGCGGGTATCTTAATACCAATATTTTTTTAAATGGCGTTCGGAACTTATTGCAGCACCATGAAAGCTACACGGAAGAGTTGTGGTTGGAAGATAAGATGAGCATGTCGGATAGCGGTGTTACATATGGAACCCTTTCTGCTGAAAAAGTAATTTACTGTACGGGTATTCATGCCCTCCAAAGCAGGTATTTTGATATGCTGCCTCTAAAAATGCTGAAAGGAGAGGTAGTGACAATTAAAACTTTATCAGCACTGAACCGGATATACAATCGAGGGGTTTATGTGGTGGAATCAGGAGAAATGGAATATAAGGTAGGTGCCACTTATGATCTTAAAAATTTGAAAGCAGGAATCACTTATGACGGCAGAATAGAGTTGGAGCAAAAACTTGCAGACCTTCTAAGCATACCATTTGAAGTGACTCACCAAGATTGGGGTATCAGGCCCTCAACAATTGACAGACGTCCAATTATTGGTGCGCACCCCGTTGAAAAAAATGTTATAATTTTTAGTGGTTTAGGTACTAAAGGTGTGAGCCTGGCTCCGTATTTTTCGGGGCAACTTGCGGATTACCTGATGGGTAGTGGGAATTTGGATAAAGAGGCAAATATTACTCGCGTTAAATCGTTATATTCGAAGTTCCACTAACACACAGTGCTAAAGTAAAGGCCGCGAGCTACAGATTGGCGATAGGGATGATAACTAGGCAAGAGATTTTCAAGGTATTTGTGAAGACAATTTTCCGCATGAGGTGGTTTTACGTCCTGTCAGGAGTGTTAATAATCTCTTCAATTAGTTTTCAAGCAAGTGCTCAACAGGCAAGGGAAAATTTTGGGAAGAACAGGATTCAGTACAAACAATTCGATTGGCAATATCTTACTTCTGAAAATTTTGACGTCTATTATTATGATAACCGTAGAAAGGTAGCCACCGAGGCCATCCAATATCTTGAAGGAGAATTTGACCGAATAACCGATCTCATTGGGTATCCACCTTATCTAAAAACGAAAGTTTTCCTTTATAACTCCATTACCGATTTGCAGCAGAGCAATATTGGTCTTAATCATACAGAGTTTAATGTAGGAGGCGAGACAGAATTTGTGAAGCCCTATGTTGAAATAGCTCACCCGGGGACAGTAGATCAATTTAAAGAACAACTCATTTACAAGATGACCGAATTGATGGTCAATGAAATGATGTTTGGAGGAAGCTTGAAAGACATGTTCCAAAACGCTGTATTGCTGAACTTGCCCGAGTGGTTTATCAAAGGTGCTTCTGGTTATGTATCCAAAGGTTGGAATGCTGAGATGGATGATTATATCCGTCAGTTGGTAAGAACCAAAAAAATTAACAAAGCGCTAAAGCTGACAGGATACGAGGCTGAGTTAGTAGGGCAGTCGATCTGGAATTACATTGCTGAAAAATATGGAAAAAGCAGCATTTCCAATATTCTAAATTATGCTCGAGTTATCCGCAATGAGCAAAAGAGTGTGTTGATTACGCTGGGCATTAGCTTCAAGCAATTGATCAGCGAGTGGCAGCAGTATTACTCTGAAATGGAGGAGAAGGTAAATCAGAGCTATATCACTCCATTAGACTCAGCAAGGGTGAGTAATCGCCATCGGAAAGAAATTATTTTCACTACAGTAAAGTTAAGCCCAGACGGAAAAAACATGGCCTATGCTGAAAATGACAGAGGCCGATTTGTGGTGAAAATCAAATCTCTGGATAATGAAAAAGAGGTAACAATTCTAACCAGTGGCAACAAAGTATTTGGTCAGGATGTGAATCCAAATGTACCGCTTATCAGTTGGGCTGATAACAATACGCTTGGCGTAATAGGAGTGAAGTATGGAGAATATGTTTTTTGGCTTTATGATTTAACAACCAAAAGTAAACTGCCAAGAGAACTGGATCGCTTTAGCAATATCAGAAGCTTCGACTTTTCGGGTAATGGGAGGCTGGCGATACTAAGTGCTGACTTTGAAGGGCAAAATGATTTGTTCCTTATCAGTAGTCGGAGAGATCGCACCCGCAGGCTCACCAATGATCTTTACGATGATTTTGACCCTTCCTTTATTCCGAACTCAAATACTATTGTTTTTAGTTCTAATAGAACCAATGACACTACAAATACTATAGTAAAGGGGATAAAGACAATTCCGGCCAACTACAATTTGTATTTGTACGATCTCGATACCACTACCAATGTGGTCAATCGGTTGACGAATACCCTAAGTAAAGATTACTATCCATTGGCATTAGATGTGAATAATATTTATTACCTCAGTGATCAGCGTGGCATCGTGAATATTTTTAAGTACGACCAGAGCACAAGAATTTATTCACAGGTAACCAACTATAATTCCAGCATTAAGGAATACGATATTGATTTTACTAACCGAGCTTTGGCAATGGTGATGGACAAAGGAATGAAGGAGGATATATTCCTAACGAGTCCCTTTAATCTTAATAGACAGGTTTTTACGCCAGCCACGAGGAGGAAAGAAGTGCAGCAGGCCAAAGCCATAGTTGAAAGACGACAACAGGAGACAGCTCCTCAAAAAGGACTTTCCATTAAGGAGTTGATCAATTCCAGATTGAGAAACAATGATTCAATCAATCAACAAACTCAGCTGCCTGTTGATACAGTTGAGCAAAGAAGAATGCCGGCTGATTCCATCGATACGGACAACTATATCTTTGAAGACGAGGTGGCTCAGCCGCAGGACACTGTGATAACCCAAAGTGAAAAGGTAGAAATTGATGTAAATATTGAGGATACAATAAACACAGAAGATTATGTTTTTGAAGATGAAGCGACAAGGAATCAACCTTCAGAAACATTTCTAAACCGGTACATGAAGGCGCGCGAGGTTACCCGCATTAGAGGGCCTTTTCCGTATGAACCAAAGTTTACATATGAAAACCTCATTTCTAATTTTTTAATTGATCCACTGCGTGGATTCAGCGTACGTCTGGAAACACAAATGAATGACATGCTGGAGAACTATCGTTTCTTTGGTGGAATACAAACTGCCTTTGATTGGAAGAGTGGTGATATCTATGGAGAGATTCAGTACTTGCCCCATCGTGTTGATTATAGTGCTCGGATAGATCGTAAAGTTATTTTCTGGGATGCAGCGGTGAACCAACAAAAATATACCTGGCAAAAAGCAGAAGTGGGCGCTTCACTTCCATTGACAGTGCGTACGCGAATTACTATAAAGCCTTTCCTTGGTTATACCCGAATTGTTGATAGAGGTAGTGATAGGTCCCCTTCTGTTCCACCTGTATTTCTTCCACCTGCTGAGCAGTTTTATGCTGGCTCTAAGATGGAACTGGTTTATGACAATAGCCTTACTACCGGACTCAATATAATAGAAGGAACAAGGGGAAAAATAAACTTTACACACTACGAGGGTATGGGTAACAAGCAAGCAAGTTTCTCTCACGCGGCCATTGATATTAGACACTACCAACCACTCTACAAAGAGATTGTGATTGCGGTACGTGGGTTCACAGGTACCTTCTTTGGTAATGCACCCAAGTCTTATGTGCTCGGTGGAATGGACAATTGGTTCGGGAATAAAATAAATGAAAATGGAACCGGTAATCCATTGGCGAGCATAGAGGGGTATAACCCTAATCTGATATTTACGGAATTTGCGACCAGTTTGCGTGGTTTTGATTATGCTACTCAGTATGGTAGGAGTGTAGCGCTGGCCAATGTTGAATTGAGAATCCCGCTTATTCGTGCCCTTTCTGGTGGGCCGATTACTTCCAACTTCTTCCGCAATATGCAGTTGACAGGGTTCTATGACATAGGAACAAGCTGGACTGGGAAGCCACCCATTAATTCCAATACCAGCACTCAAACAAGGATCGAGAAGGAAGGTCCATTTACAGCGGAAGTTAAAGACTTTATTAACCCATGGTTGTACAGCTACGGTGTTGGATTTAGAAGTATGATGTTGGGATACTATATGAAATTTGATCTTGCCTGGCCTGTAGAAAATTACAAAGTACAAGACCCACGGATATTTGTTACCTTAGGGTTCGATTTTTAATCCGAAAGCCAACTTATTATATATGATTAAATCTATGACCGGCTTTGGTCAGGCCTCATCCTCTTTTGGGGATCTCACAATTAATGTTGAGGTAAAGAGTTTGAATTCGAAATTCATGGATTTGAATATTCGACTGCCCCGTGTGTACACTGAAAACGAGTTGGCGCTGAGAAATATTATTTCGGATCATCTGGAAAGAGGAAAAATTTCTATTAGTATCGATTGTGAAAAAGGTGGTAAGCGTGAAGTTTCACAGCATTATAATGAAGAGTTATTTGCGGCTTACTACGCTCAGCTAAAACGGTTGGCAGACCGTGCCATGGCGCCTTATGAAAATCTTTTTCAAATCGCTCTCAACTCTCCGGACGTAATTCAAAATACGGGTAATGAAGAAACAGATCCAGCAGAGTGGGAAGCTATTCATGCCTGTGTGATTGAGGCCACAAAAAAATGTGATGATTTTAGGAAAGCAGAAGGCGGGGTGCTACAAAAGAAACTGGAATCGTATTGCGAATCGATAGAGTCTGGTCTTGCGATCATAGAAACACTAGACCCGAAGCGTGTAGAAAAAGTAAGGAGTAGGATAAAAGGGCGTGTGGAAGATTTTTTTGGAGAAGAAGGATTTGATGAGAATAGGCTGGAGCAGGAAATTATCTTTTATATAGAGAAGCTGGATATTCATGAGGAGCGAGTTCGCTTGAAGACACATCTTGATTACTTTCAGCAGGTGTTAAAGAGTAATGCCAGCAATGGCAAAAAATTGGCTTTCATCTCTCAGGAAATCGGTAGAGAAATCAATACCATTGGCAGCAAGGCCAACGATGCTGAAATTCAGAAGCATGTAGTAATGATGAAAGAGGAGTTGGAAAAAATCAAGGAGCAACTGGGAAATGTTCTCTAAGACTGCTGTTGCTTTAGCTCCGCTTTTTCTTCTATCAGGCATTCTCTACTTTGGGTTTATTAAACCATCTTATAGCCATCTCAAGCATACTATCAGCGAACTAGGTGAAGTAGGGTACACAAAATCAAGATGGGTAAGCCTCGGTTTTTTTCTTCCGCTTGGACTTATTTTGATGGTGGTAGCGCTATCTTCTTTTCATCAAGTGGTGGTTCAAGGGTTGGCAGCATCATTAGCCACTGGTTATATTATAGCTGCATTTTTTCCATGTGATGATGGATCTCCTTTTTCAGGAACCTGGAGGCAGCAAATCCACAACCTTGGTGGGTTTGTAGAATATGCAGGAGGCACGATTTGCCTTTTTCTTGCTTCGGAGGATGGTTTTCAGTTTTATTTTTTGGAGTATAAAACGGTTGGGATGATCGTTATTGTTTGCACTATAATCATCTCTATTCCGGGTGTAGCCATAAGAGGGTTGGTGCAACGTATTGCCGAATTCTTACTTTTTGCTAGTCTGGTAAATCTTGTGTGGCAATAAGGATTATTCGACCACTACATTCTCAGTATCAATTCTACTTAGCTCTATCAACTCACCTTTCTTATACATTTCTTCGGCCTGATCAACACCGAATGTGTTGTTTTCAGGTTTGTAGTTAATGTAATCTTGAAACCTCACTCCTTTCACTATCCTTGGGTTGTAGGCAGTTCTAAACCGGAAACTGGTTTCATCATCCTCAGCGAATGAATAAGCCAGGTAGTCCAAAGTAAAAGTCTGTTGATTGAACCAATACAGGTACACATCATCAAAGTCTTCACCACCACCATCTGCACTGAAGGTAACCTGAATTTTGTAGTAGGCCTGATCGTTGATGGTAGTTTCTCCCAGATATTTTTTAGTAACTGCCGCATCGTTAAGCCCGTAAGGGAGCAGCGCAAAATAATTAACTGAGTTGGTAGAGGAGGTGTACAATGCCCCTAGTGAATCGGATACCATTGCTACCTCGCCATTTATTTCTCTTTTGTAGCCTTTGTTGGTTACGAAATCATGAATAGTGCCTAACGAGTCTTCAAAAATGCGTTCGTAAGAAAATGTACCATCACTCCGTTTGGCCACATAATGCATTTCTCTAAAATCGAATTCAGCATTGAGGTTGTTGTATTTCTCTCCTCCAGCCGCTTCAATTGCTTTGTCTACTATTTTTTGAGGATCACTGAGTTTGGAATCGCAGCTGAAAAGACTGAAACTAAGTATAGTGATGGTTATCAAAGAGAAATTTTTCATAGTCATTATTTAACTGAATTCAGTCATGGAAAGTTTGTCACTTAAATGACAAACCTTAAATCAATTTAGATAAAGTAGCAATGTATCGCTCCGGCAATTCTCCATTGGTGGCCGTTTGGTAGTCGTTGTAGCTGCAGGGCACAATGCTTGCTCTTGCGTATCTGTCGTTAGGGCGATGATGGTTTACTTCCATCCACCATTTTTCAGTGAATTTGCTTTTATAAAATGATAGTATTTCCGGTTCTACGGGCATTGAAACTGTGAACTTGAGAAAGTCATTGCTTTTGAAGTCTTGCTCGTTTTTGCGATGATAAAATCCTTCGATGAAATACCAGATCATAGTGGCGATGACAGAGGCCGTTTTTTTAGGCTCATCATCTTTGTCTGGGTTGTATTCGTAAAAACCAATAGAGCTCAATTTTTCGTTCGTGCCTGCGTACCAACAGATTTGGCAAGCCTCCTCTCCGGTGAGCCCGAAGGGTTGAGCGTTGGCATTGCCAGGTGCGTCAGCTGATTTAATGGCTGTGATATCAAAGGTCGCCATGTCGGCATTGCGAATGGCTGGTTCCATGTCTGCCATATTGCTGCGCAAGTGACCCACACGATAGGCTTCAAAATATAATTTCTCCAAAATGGCTACAGCCATGGGGTCTATTAAATAAGTTTGATGCGCTAAATGAGTATACCCAAAAAGATAATTGGGTTCGTGTAAAAGTATCTTGTTGACGTGCTTAGTTGAGGCTGCACTTTCTTTGGCATCATCTAAGTCCAGGTAGGCATCGATGTTAAGTAGATTGACCAACTTCTCCATCTCTTCATACCCTTTGTACTGACCGTAATCCAGATCGTGTGAGCCTCCTAAAAGAATAGGAAGCACATTGTTCTCTAATAGAATTCTGCAAACCTCGCTTACTCTCACATAGGTCTCATCGAGGTCAATTCCTGGGTTTAGATTTCCGAGGTCAACGATATTATTTTTGCCTATGCCGCGCTTAAGTCGATAAAGCTTTTTTCGGATTTCATCCGGCCCTTCTTTACAACCCTGATTGGTGGATGTTCCTCGCTCTTCTTTAATACCAAAAATAGCAATGTGTGCATTTTTGTAATCAGGCATCTTATCGCCAAACAGTCTTATGCTTTTGTAAAGTGAGCCTGAGTCATGAATATTATCATAAATGGATTCATCAAGCGGGGAAAACAGAATGGTTAAATCCATTGAATTGTGGTTTAAACAAAGCTATTTGATTAATGAGGAAGGAACAACCCCATTTCGATTTTTTGGATTGCTATAAAACAAAAAAAGAGGCTGTCTCAAAAGTGGCACGTTTTGTTGAGCGAAAGCGAAACATCCCTTATTTTAAATTCAAGCTAAAAGGATTCTTCGCTTTCGCTCAGAAAATCGTCATTCTTTAACTTTTAGGACAGCCTCTTTTCCTTAGGGAAGGCCTAACTATCCTCCGAAGTCGTCAAAGCGAACATTCTCTTTTGGAACACCCATGTCATCGAGCATTTTTAGAACAGCCGCATTCATTAATGGAGGACCACAGAGATAGAATTCAACATCTTCCGGAGCTGGGTGATCTTTCAGGTAATTGTTATAAAGACAATTATGAATGAATCCAACATATCCGTCACCTTCTCCATCAAGCGATTCTTTTACCTTCCAGTTATCTTCAGGAAGTGGTTCGGACAATCCGATGTTGAATTTAAAGTTGGAGAAGTCTTTCTCTATGTTTCTGAAATGATCGGTATAGAATAGTTCTTTTTTAGAACGACCTCCGTACCAATAAGAAACTTTTCGTTTAGTTTTTTCTGTATGAAACAAGTGGAATATCTGTGCACGAAGAGGAGCCATGCCAGCGCCACCACCTACGTAAATCATTTCACGATCTGTTTTGTTAATGTGGAATTCTCCGTAAGGCCCAGAGATTGTCACCTTATCACCAGGTTTACTACCGAAGATGTAGGAAGAACAAACTCCAGGATTTACATCCATCCATCCGTTCTTAGCTCTGTCAAACGGAGGCGTGGCCACACGGATGTTGAGCATCACGATATTTCCTTCAGCAGGGTGATTGGCCATTGAGTAAGCGCGGAAAATTGGCTCCTCATTTTTCATTTTTAGATCCCACAACTTGAATTTATCCCAATCTCCCTGGAAAACATCCTGCTTATGACCCAATTCAGGGTGCGGTGTGATGTCAATGGTTTTGAAATCAACGTCTACTACTGGTACATCAATTTGTATGTAGCCACCTGCCTCAAATTTCAATGTTTCACCAGGAGGCAACTTCACAACGAACTCCTTAATAAATGTAGAGACATTGTAGTTAGAGACTACCTCGCATTCCCACTTCTTAATACCGAAAATTTCCTCCGGGATTCGGATGTCCAAATCCTGCTTTACTTTCACTTGACAACCTAGCCTCACATGGTCTTTTTTCTCCTGACGGGTTAGGTGGCCTACTTCAGTGGGTAAAACATCGCCACCCCCGGACTCCACCACGCATTTGCACATGGCGCAGGTACCGCCTCCACCGCAGGCGGAGGGTAAAAATATCTTTTCATTGGCCAAAGTAGTAAGCAGGGTGCTACCAGCACTTACAGTTATGGTCTTTTCGCCATTGATAACAATATTAACTGGCCCAGATTGAACAAGTTGTTTTTGAGCAACTAACAGCACGAATACCAATAGTAGAATAACAATGGTAAAGGCTGTAATGGAAGTAACTATTAACATGAAAGTGCGCTTTAATCAGAAACACAAATATATCGACAGAACCCAAAAAATGGGTGCTACCGGTGTAAAATTTACATCACCAATATAAACAACCACGATTGCTTCTGGTTCCTTACGCTAAGCTCAATTCTCGTTCTTTTTTGGGTTCATAAACCCTGAAATATGTATCCCCATTGACAATTATTGAAAGGTCTTCCCGATCAACCCATTCTGCTAGTTTTTTAATACGAATCCAACCTGTCATAAAATGGCCATCCTCCCCTTGATACCCTCCACTAAACTCCTCAAAATCGGTTAGCTGGATGGTCCCTATGCCTTCAAAACTAACATGAACGTTGATTAGGGCATCCTTTTCAAATGCAACTGGGTTATCATCTGTTATTTTATGATAGGAATACTTGAATCCTGACGCTAAAGATGCCACATCTGACAATACCACAAGGCCAGTCGGCAGGCTTCCAGCTCCTTTGCCGGTAAGCATTTGCAAACCTGTAGATGCCCCAACGAGGCTGATGGCATTAAATTCATTTTTCACGTTGGCGAGCGGGTTTTCAAGTGGCACCAAAGTGGGGGCTACAATGCCAAAAATCTTGTTTCCAATCTTTTCCGCTTTGGCGATTAGTTTTATGGCACAGCCCTGCTGTTTTGCGTACCGAATATCATGAGCAGATATCTTATCAATACCCAAGTTGAGAATATGGTCAGGGTTCACAAAACACCCAAAAGAATGTGCAATGGTAATGGCAAGTTTGTATTTGGCGTCATAACCCTTTACATCCAGGGTAGGATCTGATTCAGCGAACCCCAATTTTTGAGCATGGTTCAATGCCACAACATAATTACTTTTCTCATCAATCATTTTGGTGAGAATGTAATTAGTAGAACCGTTGAAAATCCCTTCAAAGCTTTTCAGGGTATCAAAAGCGTAGTGCATTTCCAAATTTCTGATAATGGGAATGCTTCCACAAACCGCTCCTTCGTAAAGAACTGGCGTTTCGTATTTCTTCTGAAGCCAAAATATTTCTTCCAGATTTTCCGCCAGCATTTTCTTGTTAGCAGTTACTACTGGCTTGCGCCTCTGCAGGGATTCTCTTAAAATTTCCATTGCTATTGTAGCATCATCAATAAGCTCAACAACAATATCGATTTCGGGATCGTCTAAAATGTCCGTAGGGGTCGTGCTAAAAATAGACGACTCGATTGAACGCGTCTTTGTTGGGTTTTTGATTACTATTTTTTTGATCTCAAGGTTTGGGTTTTTGGATTGATCCAATAACTCGTAGAATCCTTGCCCTACGCTACCCAAGCCAAATACCCCTAGTTTTAGCTTCTTGCTCATTGCAAAACGAATTTTGATTTAAAAAATAATTGAATAATTGATTTTAGTTTGTTGATCTCAATCAAGAAGGCATCATGACCATACTTTGAATGAATGATTTCGAATTGTGCATTTCGAATACTCTTGAAAATGAATTCTTGCTCGGTAATAGGAAATAGCAAATCGCTGTTGATGCCTATGACCAGAGCTTTTGCACGAATGGTGTTTAGTGCTTCTTTAACATTCGAAAAACCTCTACCTACATTGTGATTGTCCATCACTTCTGTAAGTGTCCAATAGCTAAATGCATTAAATCTATTGGCGAGTTTTTCACCCTGGTATTGTTGATAGGAGGCCGCATTGTAGCCTTCCAGTTTTTGATTTTCCTCATCATTTTGATTTTTAAAAGCATCAAAGCTTCTGAAGGTAGGCATGCTCATTGCGCGTGCCGCTTTTAATCCGTTAAGGCCGGCATTTGATTTTTTTGATTTCCAGGTTGGGTCTGCAGTAATGGCCATGCGCTGTGCTTCATTAATGGCAATTCCCCATGGAGAATGTTTTGCGTTGCAGGCAATTGGAATGATGTGCTCAAATATTTCTGGTTGTTGAATCGCCCAACTTAAAACTTGTTGACCGCCAAGAGATGCTCCAATTAGGGTATGGATTTGATCAATGCCTAAGTGAACTCTGAGCGCATCGAAAGCCCGTATAATATCAATGTTGGTGATTATTGGAAATTCATGATAATATGGTTCTGCTGTGTCAGGGTTGGTAGACACTGGGCCTGTAGACCCATAGCATCCACCGAGTACATTGGCACAAATGATAAAGTTTTCATGCGGATCAAAAGGGCCATCTTCAACAAAAAGATCTCCCCACCAATCATT
Source organism: Cyclobacteriaceae bacterium (assembly GCA_049289315.1). GTDB lineage: Bacteria > Bacteroidota > Bacteroidia > Cytophagales > Cyclobacteriaceae > ELB16-189. The sequence goes on along the minus strand of JBATLM010000294.1, from coordinate 11,100 downwards.
GAAAGTTGAATCGCCTGTAAGAGCATGGCATACCCACACCACATTGGATCGCTCAGAATTTAATTCTCCAAGTGTCGTGTATTTCAATTGGAAGCCAGGCAGTGCACTACCCGACTCCAGTTTGAATTGTTTATTGTGGTAATATAAATACTCGTTTGCCTTCACGACTAATTAACTAATAATTGTTGTTTTATTGGTTTACTAGTTCTGCATTGAAAACTTTTTCAAACGCTTGCTGAAAATCAGACATGATGTCATCAAGGTGTTCGATACCAACAGACACTCTGAGTAAATTGGGTAGCACTCCTGATGCCAATTGCTCCTCGTCAGATAATTGTTGGTGTGTTGTTGCTGCCGGCTGAATGATGAGTGTTTTAGCATCACCAACATTGGCTACATGGCTTACCAATTGAAGGCTGTCAACGAAGCTGGCTGCATTTTCCTTGGAGCCTTTTAGTGTAAATGACAGCACTGCTCCATAGCCATTGCGCAAGTATTTTTTTGCCAACTTATTGTAGGTGCTGCTTTGCAGGCCAGGGTAATTCACGCTCTCTACACTTTCGCTTTGCTCTAGCCATTCCGCAAGTGCAAGCGCATTGTCAACGGAACGTTGTACACGGAGCGAAAGTGTTTCAAGCCCCTGTATGAAAAGGAATGAATTGAATGGACTTAAGGCAGGGCCATAATCACGAAGACCTTCTACGCGTGCCCTGATCGCAAAAGCAACATTGGGTAATCCCAATGGATTGTTGTCGCCAAAAGTTTCCCAAAATTTCAATCCATGATATCCTTCAGACGGTTCTGAAAACTGAGAGAACTTTCCGTTGCCCCAATTGTAGTTTCCGCCATCTACGATTACACCGCCTATTGAAGTTCCATGACCACCTATCCATTTCGTGGCAGAGGCAACAACAACATTGGCTCCATAATCCAACGGTTTGAATAAGTATCCGGCTGCACCAAAAGTGTTATCAACAATTAGCGGGAGATCATGTTTTTTTGCAAGCGCAGCAATGGCCTCAAAGTCAGGAATATTGAAACCGGGGTTGCCGATCGTTTCCAGATATATTGCTTTTGTTTTTTTGTCAATGAGTTTTTCAAAAGCTTCTGACTTGTCACCCTCAGCAAATCGTACATCAATGCCTAAGCGCTTGAATGCGACTTTAAACTGATTGTAAGTTCCCCCATACAAGAATGATGTTGACACAAAATTGTCTCCTGCCTGAAGAATGTTATTTAAGGCAATGAATTGCGCGGCCTGACCTGAGCCAACCGCAACAGCGGCAACTCCACCTTCAAGAGCGGCAATTCGCTTCTCAAATACATCCGTTGTTGGATTCATTATCCTCGTATAGATGTTTCCAAATTCTTTTAGTCCAAAAAGATTGGCGCCATGTTCAGAATTTTTGAACGTGTAAGAACTTGTTTGATAAAGCGGCACCGCAGTAGATCGGGTGGTTGGATCAACCTCTTGACCGGCATGAAGTTGAAGGGTTTCGAATCGATAATTTGACATAGTAAATAATTGTTTATGGTTATAAAAAAAAGAAAACGGAATAATGGGAATACAACAGTGACAGGGCTTGTCAGAGTCGTTTTGTTACTGCGGAGTATTCTTGCGTGGAATTAGCAGCAACAACAGCGCGTATACGTACACATGGTTGTGCAACGCATAGGCGTGGATGTGAAAATAATAGAATTGATGGAACGAGCGAGTGAACCGGATAAGGTTTCCTGTTTGTGTGCTAACGAATTTGAATTTTTCATTTTACTAATCGTTTTATATTCTCCCAACACTTGTCGGGATCAGGAATTAGCACCTTATTTCAACTGAATAGGTTGCTAGCGCTTCATAGAGCCTGTCTCTCAGCGCTTCTTTATAAATCGATTAAGCAGACACTGCTTGCTCGACTTGATGACACAAACGTATACTAGTTTAGTAGAGTTTCCAAAATTTTGAGAAAAATTTTTAAACTCCGAGGGAAATTGTAGGAAAAATACACCGACCTACTGGCTGTTAGGAAATGTTTAGAACTGCTTGGTAATCATTGTAATCTGCCCCAAGTGATAGAGGTCGTGATGAGAGATTCCGTGCAATAATTTAAGGAAAGAATATTTTCGATGAGGAACCAGGTCTTGTAGTTTTTTCTTCTCGAAAGAAGCAATTGCTTTTAATAATTGCCTCTGACTTTCTTCTAATTCTTCAAGCGCTTGACGCCAATCTTTTCTTTTTGGAAAGTTAGTTTCCTCTGTAATATCAAAATGTTGATCTCCTTGAAGTTTTCGAATAACAAAACTTCGCCAGGCGGCCATGTGAAGAACAAGCTCAATAATAGAATTTCCCTTTCCGATTCTTGAGTCACACTTTTCGGGATGAATCTCCAAAAGTACTTTTTTGATGGAGGGACCATGCCAGGCCTCTCCATCATAAGTATCTTCAATAGCTTTAATTATTCCCTCTAGTGTGTTCATTATTTAAGTGAGCATACCGCCATCTACTTGCAGTACTTGCCCTGAAATATAGGATGACATGTCGGACGCAAGAAAAACACAAGCATTAGCCACATCATCAGGGTGACCACCTCTTTTAAGTGGAATCGCATCGCGCCAGCCCTGAACCGTTTTCTCATCTAGTTTTCCTGTCATTTCTGTTTCAATAAAACCTGGTGCAATAGCGTTAGACCGGATGCCACGTGAACCGAGCTCCAGTGCAATGGACTTTGTAAAACCGATGATTCCTGCCTTTGAAGCGGCATAGTTGGCTTGACCAGCATTACCTTTCAGTCCCACCACTGAGGTCATGTTAATGATGGATCCACCTCTCTGCTTCATCATAGGTTTTGCTACCGCCTTAACGGTATTGAAGCAAGATTTGAGATTTACCTGCATGATTTTATCCCACATTTCCTCAGTCATCCGGAGCAGCAGATTATCCATTGTAATCCCTGCATTGTTCACCAGAATATCTACAGAACCAAAATCGGTAACTACATCGTTGATTAATTTCTCAGCCTGACCAAAATCCGAAGCGTCTGACCGATAGCCTTTTGCTTTTACACCTTTGGCTTGTAGCTCACTTTCCAAAGCCTGGCCTTGTTCTACACTTGAGAGGTAGGTGAAAGCTACATTAGCTCCATGTTCCGCATATTTATTGGCAATCGCCCTTCCGATCCCCTTTGAAGCTCCCGTAATGAGCGCATTTTTTCCTTCTAGTAGTTTCATAATGAGTGTTGGTTCTGTGTATTCTTTGCCTGATATGATCAAAAATAGAGATTTCTGGCAAAAAATGATTTAAATACTGTGAATTGAAAGAATGACAGACCTATTATGTATTTGGCTTTTCTATTGCCCCATCACGCTTTATCTTTGAGCCGAATTCTAAAATCTTTCTTATGTCTAAATATGATCTGATCGTCATTGGCAGTGGCCCTGGCGGATATGTTGCAGCCATCCGAGCTTCACAATTGGGAATGAAAGTAGGTGTGGTGGAGAAAGCTGAACTAGGGGGCGTGTGTCTCAACTGGGGATGTATTCCCACAAAGGCGCTTTTGAAAAGTGCCAATGTGTTTGAATATATGCAGCACGCTGAAGACTATGGCATCACAGTAAAAGATGCGAAGGCAGATTTAAAAGCTATGGTGAAACGCAGCAGAAATGTAGCGGATAGCAATAGCAAAGGGATTCAATTCCTGTTCAAAAAGAATAAAATAGACCACATACCTGGTTTTGCCAAATTGAAAAAAGGAGGGAAGGTTGAGGTGACAGATGATAAAGGCAAGAAAACCGATTTCGAAGCTAAACATACAATTATTGCTACAGGTGGGCGCTCACGTGAACTACCCAGCTTAAAAATTGATGGTAAAAAAATACTTGGATACCGAGAGGCTATGGTGTTGCAAGATAAGCCGAAACGTATGTTGATCGTAGGGTCAGGTGCTATCGGAGTAGAGTTTGCCTATTTCTATAATGCAATCGGAACGGAAGTAACGGTGGTGGAATTTTTACCGCGTATCGTACCCGTAGAGGATGAAGAAGTTTCCAAAGCGCTAGAAAAATCCTTTAAGAAGTCGGGAATGAAGATTCATACCAACTCTGAAGTAACTAAGGTAGATACAAAAGGCAAAGGCTGCGTAGCTACTGTGAAAACACCAGGAGGAGAAATTAAAATTGAGTGCGACATTGTATTGTCGGCAGTGGGTGTGGCTACTAACCTGGAAGGTATAGGCTTAGAAGAAGTAGGTGTAAAAACTGAAAAGGGTCATGTGATTGTTGATGATTTTTACAAAACCAACGTGTCTGGTGTATATGCGATTGGTGATATCGTAAAAGGCCCTGCGCTTGCCCACGTGGCATCAGCGGAGGGAATTACCTGTGTGGAGAAAATTGCAGGAAAGAATCCTGAGCCTATAAATTACAATAACATTCCTGGGTGTACTTACTGTTCACCTGAAATTGCATCTGTTGGTTATACAGAAGAGGCTGCTAAAAAAGCTGGCTATCAAATCAAAGTGGGTAAATTTCCATTCAGTGCGTCTGGAAAGGCTAAGGCAGCTGGCGCAACCGATGGATTTGTGAAAGTAATCTTTGATGCTAAATATGGTGAATGGCTTGGCGCACACTTTATTGGAGCAAACGTTACTGAAATGATTGCTGAAGCTGTAGCCGCACGCAAGTTGGAAACAACAGGCCATGAAATTATCAAAACAATTCACCCTCACCCAACAATGAGTGAAGCGATAATGGAGGCGGCAGCAGCTGCTTACGATGAAGTGATTCACTTATAGTAGTAATACCTAAACTTCATATATCGGAACCGCTATCCCTATTGATGAAAAAGAGTTAGTCAAGAGGCTGAAATCCAAGAATTCAGCCTCTCTTGACTATTTGTATGATCATTACTCGTCTGCTTTATATGGAATCATTTCTAGGATAATTGCAAATGAAGATGTTGCGGAGGAAGTTCTACAGGATGTTTTTCTTAAAATATGGAACAGGATTGAACAATATGATCCTGATAAGGGGCGCCTGTTCACTTGGATGCTCAACCTAGCCAGAAATCAGGCTATTGATAAAACCCGATCCAAGGAAATATCAAAGAGTAAAAAAACCACACCTATTGATCACTTCGTATCTACCATTGAAGGACGGGGGAGTAGCAAACAAAATGTAGATGCCATCGGGCTAACCGATGTTTTGGATAAATTGTCTGAAGACCAAAAATTTGTTGTCACCTATCTCTATTTAAAAGGCTATACACAAAGTGAATTGGCGAAAGAATTTGATATTCCTTTAGGGACCGTGAAGACGAGGTTGCGAATGGCAATGATAGCGTTAAGAACCCAATTAAAAGTGGTTTGAATATAAAGGAATACATATCGACAGGAATACTGGAAGCTTACGCCTTGGGAGAAGTTGTGTCAACAGAGCGTTTGGAAGTTGAACGTAATTTGGCTCAATATCCTGAGTTGAAGGAGGAGTTGCTGGCCATTGAAAAAACGATGGAAGCATTTGTCATGAGGGCATCTGTTGTGCCAGACTCTGCAGTTAAATGGAAGGTTATGAGTAGGGTTGAAGCGACTGATACCAAAGTTGTTGCTCTTTCATCAAATTCAATCTGGCGTTATGCGACTGCAGCATCAGTTGCTCTTGCATTGCTTGCTTCCTACATGGCTTATCATTATTACCATAGGTGGGAAGTGACCTCCTTTGCTTTGAGCGATTTAATTGCCCAGAACCAACAAATAGCTCAAGACTATAATGTAGTCAATGAAAAATTAGACAGGATTCAGAACGACTTTTCAATTATTGAGAATGCTGCCTTTACAAAGGTGATTATGAGCGGAACTGAAAATTCTCCAACTTCATTAGCTTCTGTGTATTGGAATCCAAGCAGTCAGGAGGTTTACTTAAGTATTCAAAATTTGAAAGAGTTGTCTCAGGCCAATCAATTTCAGCTTTGGGCCATTGTAGATGGGAAACCAGTAGATGCTGGCGTTTTTGATTCCAGTGCTGGAGGTTTGATGCGCATGAAATCTATTTCAGGTGCTGTGGCATTTGCAGTTACAATTGAGCCAAGAGGGGGCAATCTCTCACCCACCTTAGAAACGATGCAAGTGGTAGGTAACCTTCCAAAAGGGTAGCATTTACCTTTTCAGCTAATGCAGCATTCACCTATAAAAGGTTTGGATAAATCCTTCAGCAAGGTGAATTAATCTTGAATCCCGAAGGTTTTAATGCTATTAGACCCTGAATTTGGTCGATTTGTCCAAAATGAGATTAGTTTTCAACTTATTCTTCGTATATAGAGGCTTAAATGTATACTAATCATATAGTTATGAAAATGTTCTACATGCAAAGAGCTAGACTTCTTGGGATTATGCTTGGGTTTAGCATGGTGATTTATTTCGTAGTTCGTCTTTTTGTGGAGGTAGCCTAATGACATCAAAAGATCGAAACAAAGGCGTATCAACGAAAGGCTACTTCAAGAGAGCAAAGGCCTTCGGTTACTTGATGGTGGCGGTAGCCATTGCCTATCTTATTTATTATCTGATCTCAGAATTCGCTCAATAATCAATTTTCTTTTTTAGCCAACTATAGATTTTGGCAACGGTTTTAATCTTCCCTAGTTTTGTTCTACTATGGCGAAAGTGATTTTGCGGTTCTTCCTTACTATTCTTCTTTTTTCATCAGTTCAAATCATATCAGCACAAACAACGAATTCAAGTCAACTCGACTATGAATCAGCAATAATGATATTGAACAAAGGATCGTATGCAGAAGCACTCGAAAAATTTGATCAACTATTATATTCGGGTTTTGATAACAAAGAAATCTATAAGTACAGAGGCATAGCTAAATTAAGATTAGATGATTTTCATGGGGCAGCTGAAGACCTTGACAAGGTAAGAGAGGATGAGGATGAAGTAGTAAATGGTCTGTTAGGTATATGTAAGTATAATTTACAGGAATGGGAGGCTTCAAAATATTTTTTGATCAAGGCAACATCCACAGGATTTACTGAAGGCAGAGGTCACTTATATTTAGGGTATCTCTATTTCAATGATCGTCAATATGACGATGCAGTGGCTCAACTGAATGCTGCTGAAAAAGCGGGGGAGAAGGAAACTCAGTTATTTAAGATCAGAGGTATTGCTGCACATTACTCTGGAAATTCAAGCCTGGCTATTCAGGATCTAACCAAAGCTATAAAATTAGAAAAGTCATCACTCGAAGTTTACGAAGCATTGGGATTGGCCTATGCTGAAAAAAATGAATTCAAGGCGGGAATTAGGTATTTGCAAAAAGCAGATTCCTTAGACAGTAAAAACAGTAAAGTATATTTTTATCTTGGCCGGGCACAGCAAGAAAAGGGAAATTATAGTCAGGCGGTTGATGCTTACACCAAAGCCATAACACTCAATTACACAGGTTCCGAGGTTTATATCAACAGGGGTAATGCTAAAGTGATGTCTGGTTTTGTTAAAGAGTCTTTGGTGGATTTTGATTTTGCTATTAAACTCAACCCTGAGAATACGTTAGCCTATCGGGGAAGAGTGGCAGCCAACTTGTTACTCAAAGACTGGGCTCGCATAGTTACAGATCTTGCGATAACGAATGCATTTGGGAGTTTTGAAACATCAGATTGGGGAGTACTTAGCGAAGCAAAGTATGCTTTGAAAAATTATCAAGGAGCGCTGGATGAGGCAAACACAGCTCTTGCCGAGGGCACGACTCATTATTCAATTGATGGAGAGAAGTATTCTTTTTACTTGCAGAAAGGGAAGTGCCTTGTGGCGATGAAAAAATTTGATGAAGCACTTCAAATTTTGAATCAAGTGCAAGAGAATGAAAGTACAGCAGCACTCTACTTGGAGCGTGCTCGTGCGTATGTCGGGCTTATTCAATTTGAAAAAGCAATTGGCGAGTTGGAAACCGCGCAATTGAAATTTGCTATGAACTCCACTTTGTTTTACAACAGTGCTGTCATTAAAGAGGAGTTGAAGGACTTTGGCGCGGCAGTACTTGATTACAACAAAGCAATTAGTCTCAATCCCGGAGATGCAGCTGCGTATTTTGGGAGAGGTAATAGCAAAGCCCTAAAAGGTGATACAGCTGCAGCTATACATGACCTTGACAAAGCAATAGACCTGGATAGTGACAATGCCACTTACTATAAAGTAAGAGCCAATTTTCATTATCAGTTGAAAAACAAGGACAAGGCCTGCTTTGATTGGAGAAAAGCAGTAGAATTTGGTGATCAAAAAGCCAGATTCTCCATCGACCAATACTGCAACAACAAATAGATCACCATCTTCGATTAGTCAGCAATTTGCATCAGAATCTTACTTCAGTCAGCAAGTGGCTGATTTACCCGGTAAGAGGTAGATTACAATAGTCAGTTTTGAGTTATAGATTCAAAAGACTGACATGGGAAGAATTTGCGTATGGTTATTTATTTTATCGAGCTCAACAATCACGTTTGGAGCCAATGAGCTTGTTGGCAAGGTTGTTTCAGTAATTGATGGCAATACGTTTGAACTCAAAACTGAAGAAAACGAATTGTATGAAATTATTCTTTATGGAATTGACTGCCCGGAAATTGGCCAATCTTTTTCTGTGGAAGCTAAGGCACAATTAGAGAAATTGATTCTAAAGAAAACGTTGACTGTCACTATACAAGGAAAGAACCGTTATGGAATCAGATTGGGGTATTTTCTTATTAATAACAAAGTAGATCCAAGAAATATACTTTTAGAAAACGGACTTGCCTGGACTGATGAACGGAATGCTGTACAAGATTTAGAAGAGTTGAGAATAAAAGCAATGACATCGAAAGCTGGGATTTGGACTGAGGATGAGCCTGTGGCTCCATGGATTTATAGAAGAACACAATCGATGCTTCAGCCAAAATCTAGTTAAAGGGAAATAATTTTTAAGCTGCTGCGTTAGAAGGCTTAGTATGAATAGACTAAAGCCCTTTATTGTCGTCTTGTTGGCATTTGTTAGTTCCTTGGCAATGGCCCAAACCAGTTTGGATCCTACTGCTAATAAACCCGAGAATCACAGTAAATTCTACTCCCCCAAGCGTGCAAAAGCTGTAAAATCAAAAAAGAAGAAGGTTAAGCACACTGCTCGGTATGAATTTTATAAGAGAGTTGAGTTAGCCGCAAAGGATAAACAAAGAATCTTGAAAAAGCTGTCTAAACCTCAATATTCCGATCCAGCGTATTTTGGGCATAAAAGAAAGCCTAAAAAAAGAGCCGCCCATAAAATGCGCTTTTGCAACGTGTGCCACATCAGGCATTAGATAGAGCGTCCTCAAAATAAGTACCGGTAGATGCTTATCTTTGTGAGATGTACAGGCATGTAGCTTTCCTCTGTGTTTTCATATTTTTTTCTAGTGCAGTAATTGCCCAGAAAAAGAAACCTGAAGACCCACAACCCAATTCTATTGATCCTAATTATGCCGAGGAACATTATGTACCTAAGGCAGCAAAGCGAAAAAAGAAATTTGAAGTGACCTATGAAGCTCGCAGCGACTATAAGGATAGGATGGAGAAGAATTGGAAGCAGCGAGAAAAGGATGAGAAAAATTTTAGTGGCGAGAGAAAGGCAGACAAGTCTCAACCACCTTATTTTGGGCATAAGCGCCCTCCTAAAATCCGTCCACAAGGGAAGCGAAAATTTTGTAAAGTGTGTGGTATTAAACATTAATACAGTTGAGCAGTATGGATATTGCTTCTGTAATTGAACACACTAATCTTAGTCCTACTTTAACGGTAGAGGATATTGATCGATTGGCTGAAGAGGCCATTGCATTTAATTTATTTGGAATTTGCGTTCCACCTTTTTGGGTGAAGCGAGCAAAACGTGAGCTGGGTAATGAAAGTACTTCCCTTATCTCAGTTGTTGGTTTTCCTTTTGGGTATCAGATGACTGAAACGAAACTTGATGAGGCAAAGCGAGCATTGGATAATGGCGCTGACGAAATGGATTGGGTTTGGAATATCAGCTCTTTTAAAACAGGTTTGCCATGGACAAAGATTGAATTAGCCAAGGCAAGCAAATTCATACATGACCAACAGAAAATTTTAAAGGTAATTATCGAAACCGCTCACCTCTCCAACCAGGAGATTGTGGAAGCTTGTAAAATTTGCAATGATGCGGGTGCTGATTTTGTTAAAACATCAACTGGGTTTGCCAAAGAAGGCGCTACTGTTGATCATGTGCGGTTAATGAGAAAGAGCCTCCCTGCAACGGTTGGAATAAAAGCTGCAGGAGGCATAAAAACTTTTGCTATGGCAAAGCAGCTACTTGAGGCTGGGGCTGAGCGAATAGGGACTTCTTCTGGGGTTGCGATTGTTAAAGAACAAATGAATGATTAAGTCCTATCAGTTGATAATTATCGGTCGGGTACAAGGTGTGTTTTATAGAGCATCCATGGTTGAAATGGCAAACGTTTTTGGAGTAGTTGGGTTTGTAATGAATAAGGAGGATGGATCTGTATATGCGGAGATCGAAGGTGAAACAGAAGCCCTAAACAAAATGATCGATTGGTGTAACAAAGGCCCATCCGGAGCGAAGGTGGAGGAGGTGAAAATGATCGAGCAACAGGCCAAATTATTCGAAGAATTTGCAATTTGGAGAGGTTAAAAAATTCAGTTATGAATAAACTATTTCTTGTTGTAGGATTGGTGTTGCTGATGGGTTGCGGAGCCAAAGAAAGAAATGATCAGCCGCTACCACAACACCAAAGACCTTCTGCGCTGAAAGACGGTAAAATATTCTACAAGGGTGATAAAAAATATCTTTATGGCGGAAAGGATTCTACATGGCATTTTGATGTAACCAACAGTCCATTGATAGACAGCCAATATCATTATGGAATTGGCAGGGAGCAGTTTCATGCTTTAACGGATCCGAAATTTATTTCTGAAGAAGAGGCTACTGATATATACTCGGACACATCGAGGTTTCTATTGTTTACGCTTGGAAATGAAAGTCGCGCTTATGGTATTGACCTGCTTACCCATCATGAAGTTGTAAATGATGTGGTAGGTGGTGAGCCTGTTGCTGCTGCTTATTGTATTCTGGCGGATT
>JBATLM010000293.1:0-4202 GCA_049289315.1 Cyclobacteriaceae bacterium | reverse complement strand
CAATAAAGGACTGGAAAAAACGAAAGAAAGTTTCTTCTCCCAGATCACCAAAGCTGTAGCAGGAAAATCGACTGTGGACATCACTTTTCTGGATGAACTAGAAAATATATTGATCTCTTCGGACGTGGGGCTGGATACCACCGTCAAAATCATAGACAGGCTCGAGCAAAAAGTAGCCCAGGACAAGTATCTCAATGCAGATGAACTCAATACCATACTGAAAAATGTCATCACCGATATCCTTGCTGAAAACAACACCAAGGACATCGAAGACTACGATATACCTACCGATCTACATCCATATATCATGCTCGTAGTAGGGGTCAATGGGGTAGGTAAGACGACGACTATTGGCAAAATTGCCTATCAATATAAGAAAAAAGGACTAAAAGTCGTCTTGGGTGCTGGTGATACCTTCAGAGCTGCAGCCGTCGATCAACTCAAAATATGGGCCGACAGAAGTGAAGCTCATTTTTACTCCAAGGGCATGAATACAGACCCGGCCGCTGTAGCCTACGAAACGGTCCAATATGCCCAGAATAGCAATATGGACGTGGCCATAGTGGATACAGCCGGCAGACTTCACACCAAAAAACAACTCATGGAAGAGCTCACAAAGATCAAAAGGTCCATAGAGAAAAAATATCCAGGTGCACCTCATGAAGTGCTCCTTGTACTCGATGCGACTACCGGACAGAATGCCATAGAACAAGCCAAACACTTCACAGCAGCTACAGATGTCACGGCCATCGCACTGACCAAACTGGATGGTAGTGCCAAAGGGGGAGTAGTGTTAGGGATCTCAGACCAATTCAAGATACCTATCAAATACATAGGAGTAGGTGAGGGGATGGATCAGATGCAGGTGTTCAATAGGAAAGCCTTTGTGGACTCACTCTTTGAATGATGATAAAAAATATATCAGTGTCAATGGAACAAATGAAGATGCTGAAACGTTAAGTAATTTGATATTTTGACACGTGGCAGTATTGACATCAAAAGTGATGTCCAAAATACTAAAGCGTAGATATATATAGATGGGGATGACTGGTATCGACAGGAAAGAATATCGGTCTGTAAGCATGTCGGAGCACGATCGTTCACTCCGTTAAAAATGATGATCAACACACAAATGGCGATAATAACTTCGCATTAGCTGCGTAATCTAGGATTACAAAGCTTTTAGTGCCGCCCGGATGACGTCCGATACAAGCCGGTGGCCGCACTTCAACCAACCCGCGGACTAAGAGAGTGAGATGCTTCGATCACAATCCTACAACCTAAGAAGATAAGATGACGGCGCCGTGGGCTTCTATACCTGCCTGATTACTAAAATCCGAATAGAAGATAAGCATGTAGAAGGCATTCAGATGCTTTGTCTGGACCAGGGTTCGAGTCCCTGCATCTCCACCAAAAAAAAGCCTTCGCAAAATCATTGCGAAGGCTTTTCTATTTCAACAGAAAATTTTAAGGAACAAAGATTATAAAGGTAAAGCTAATTTGTCAAGTAAAATTTTATTTCTAATATCACTACCTAAACTTTTATGATATCTTTTCAAATTTTCTCTTTCTATTGGAGATGTATAGTCGTTCTCTGAAGAATAAACTTGAATCTCGAAATGAAACGGGTTGAACAACAAAGGCTTGTAATATATTCTTAATTCATACTGGTATTCTTGAAATTCTTCTGATCCTTTCTGACCAAATGGGTAGTAGCCTGACAACCCAAATATTTTACCGTAAAACATTCGTAATATTATGTTTTTATCATGTATTGCTAAAACTTCAGAAATATTTATTGAAGCTCTTTGGTTATCGGAATCGAACGGAAGATTCCTCGTGTCATTAGACACATATCTAACATCTTCAATATGAGATTCAATTCCTATGGCATTAGTATTGCACAAAAAAGTGTTTATAGAAAGTCCAAAGATATCTTGGCTACTCCATATAGCGGAATCTAATTCACCAGATGGTAATTTAATATACTTAGACCTCCTAAGTAAAGAGCATGATTCACAAACATCATTCCCTATGGTTGTAACAAGCCTTTCATTAGAGAAAAGTCTACTAGGTAATTGAACTTCCATTTAATGATCCAATTGAAATTGGAGAGTTCTAGATGAGAGTATTTCCTGTAGCACTTCATCAACATAGAATAATCCATTTGAAATGGTATCTCTAATGCTTAGTATAAGTTCCTTATCTTCGTAAATTTGAACATAGGTTTCTAGTTCATTTTCACTATCAAGATATGTTTCAAAAAAAAGTGTGATACCTCTTTTGAATCTAACTATAAAATGAAGACTAGGTTCTAAACTAATAGAGAATCCAAAACTGTTTAGATCAAATTCAACAGCCAAATCAATTATTCTATATTTTAAATCATCGTAAATACTTCTTCCAAAAAAAGATGAATCTGAATCTTCATCAAGTCTCCCTTTGCATAATTCAAAACAATCGTCAGAAATTTGTATTAAAGCTTCTTTAGTAGAAAATTTGTTATTATTTACTGAAATACTATATGTTTCCTTACAATGATCATAAATTATGTGAGAAGAATTATAAGGCATTAAACTTTGGCAATCACTCATATCTTCAATTTTTTTTCAATAAACTCATCCAAAAACTTATTTTCAATTTCAAGGTTAAATGATTTTTCCAAACTCAATTCATTAAATTTTGTTTTATTCAATAGTTGAATAATTTGTTTGACGTGTAAAATGTTTTTACCACATTGAAAAAGGTTTATTATGTTTTCCCCTTTTCTTAATTGGATAATTTTTGTGACATAAGAATCTTTGTCTGTAAGTCTATTAATAATCCTTTCAGGTAAATCATCATCCGTTAAGTGTAAATTTTTAGTCAGTTCACCCGATAAAATTTCCAAATCTCCAAATATTTGAGCTAGACCTTTTAAAATTACTACCATTCTAGGAATAGAAGAAGATATTTCTATTGAAGAAGATTTTACTGTGATCTCGTCTTCAGAATCGTTTAAAAATTTTATATAAGCTCCTAAATAACCCAAACGTAACTTCTTTGTGTCAATGATATTAGATGCTTTATCTGCAATACCCAATTCAATAAGCCTTTCAGTACTTAAAATGCTGATATCAATAATACCAGAAAGAAATTTAAGTGTTATACTAGAATTCAATTCTTCTATATCCATACAAATTTATATACAATAATCATGCTGAAAACATACATTTAATAATAAACGCTATTTCATTATTTTTGTTTCTATTAAAATGACAATCTATTAACACAAAAATAGTAATTAATTTCAATTCTTAAATTATTTCTAAAATACTCTCCGCCTATGCCTTCGATTCTGATAGCCACTGATAAGTTTAAAGGCAGTATTTCCGCTTTGGAAGCTTGCAAAGCATTGGCCACAGGCTTGAAAAATAATCTCAAAAATGAATGTCATGTGCATCCAATGGCAGATGGCGGTGAAGTTAGTCTGGAAGTGTTGAAGCATTTTTTACCATTGGAATTTATCACTCTCGCTACCGTAGATTCATTAGGAAGTGAGATAACTGTACAAGTCGCCACAAGTGAGGACAAAGCTTTTATCGAGACCGCTGATGTCATAGGCCTGCAACTTTTAAAACCATCTGATAGAAATCCTATGACCACCTCCAGCTATGGCTTAGGAGTATTGATAGCACAATTGATCAAAACCGAAGTCAAAGAAATTCATTTGTTCCTAGGAGGAAGTGCAACCAATGATGGGGGTATAGGCATGGCCAAAGCACTTGGATATAGATTTTAGGACAAGCAAGGCAAAGAGATTGACACTATCGGTAAAAATTTAGGCTCGATCACTAGAATAGATAAATTTTCAATACCATCAGGACTTAATAATATAAAATTCAGAGCGTATTGTGATGTAACCAATCTAATGCATGGCCCAACAGGCGCTGCTTACTCATATGCTGGTCAAGAGCAAATGCTGAAGAAATTGAACTGCTTGATATGGGTTTGCAAAATCTGGATGCAATTCTTCAAAAAGTCTTGAATATCAATATATCCAATATCCCCGGTGCAGGAGCAGCAGGAGCTATGGGCGCTGGTTGTATGGCTTTTCTGGGAGCAGAACTATCATCAGGAATTCAATTTATTATAGACGTCAGTGGCCTAGAAGAAAAGATCAAAATGTCTGATATTGTTATCACCGGCGAAGGCTGTATTGA
>JBATLM010000292.1:0-22526 GCA_049289315.1 Cyclobacteriaceae bacterium | reverse complement strand
AAGAGGAATACACTACACTTCTTGAGAAGCAGGTGCCGCAGATTAACAACAAGCTTCCTGATCAGAAGATTGATTTAGAGAAGAAGAATTAATTCTTACTTATCAAGTAATTTAAAATAGGGAACGGGGAGTGGAGTAATCCACTCCCCGTTTTTTTTGCCTAAGACAGAGTTGTAATTGATGCCAATAGCAGCTATTTTCAAATGATCTAACTAAACAACAAACCGTGGAAAGAAGAGATTTTATCAGACAAGCCACCGCTGCCACAGCCGGACTGGCTATGTTACCCAACTTTTTGTATGCCAAAGACGCCCCTTCAGGTTTTGTCTTCGATGCCATGGGTGAAATACGCGATGTGTACACCATGGAGCTGATGGATAAAATTCTTGCCAGTGGTACACGTGCCATCGCCATCACACTTTCAGATCCCAAACATTACGGACACGAGGCGTATGACATCTTATTAAAAGACCTTGCTGCATACGATAAATACTTTTACGAACACCCTACTCATTTTATAAAAGCCACTCGCTTGTCTGATATAGATCGTGCGATCAAGGAAAAGAAACTGGCAGTGTTCTATCTTATCCAGAGTTCGGAGCCTATTGAGAAAGATCTCGGCAGACTGGATATATTATATAATTTGGGATTACGCAGCGTGCAGATGACTTACAATTCACGCAACTATGTAGGAGATGGATGTTACGAGCGCACCGATGCCGGGCTCTCCAACTTTGGAATGGAGTTGGTAGCCCGATTGAATGAAAAGAACATGCTCATTGATTTGTCGCATGCGGGTATGAAAACCATGGCGGAGACGATTACCGCTTCTAAAAAACCTGTGATCATTTCACATTCTACCTGTAGAACGTTGTACCAGCACGCCAGAAATACTACGGATGAGAACCTGAAACTGCTGGCCGATCATGGTGGTGTCATAGGCATGTGCCAGATCAGGACGTTTATGACCAAAGAAAAAACCAATAACCTGGAAGTGTATTTCGATCATATTGATCATGCTGTGAAAACTGCCGGTATAGATCATGTTGCGATTGGCAGTGACCGCGATCACCGTGTGATCCCCAGTACAGAAGAAGAGATTCAAATATTGCTGAAGGAAGAGGGAGCACAATTTAAACCTGCCGACTGGCCGTTGTTCTTAGAAAAACTCAACGGACCTTCAAGGATGAATGTGATCCGCGAAAATTTGGTAAAGCGAAAGTACACCCAATCTCAAATTGATAAGATCATGGGCGGGAATCTGTACCGGTTGTATGAGGAAGTGGTGGGGTAGACGATCCTTTACCGCAAAGGCGCTGAGACGCTAAGTTGGCTTTTCCTTGCCTCTTCATAATGCTAATCCTTTTTCAGGAGGTTGTCCTTACCCATGGTTCGTGTCCTCACGAACCACACAGGGAGGGAGAAGAATCCGAATAATTTGTAATTTGGGTAAATGGATCCGTTGGCGAACAGGCGTAAATCTCACATTGAATTAGGAGAGATTTACTTTTGGACGGCCACTATTAATAAGTGGCAACAGTTGCTACTGCAAGATGATTATAAAGACATAATCATTGATTCATTGTCCTACTTGAGCAGGGAAGGAAAGGTTGACGTATTCGCATTTGTGATCATGCCCAATCATATTCATCTCATTTGGCGTATAATTGAAAACAATGGAAAGGAAACTTCATCAGCCTCATTCCTTAAGCATACCGCTCATGCATTTAAGAAGAAACTTAAAAGTGAACAACCTGATCAGTTGAAGAACTTTGCAGTCAAAGCAATTAACAAGGAATTCGAATTTTGGCAAAGAGACTCTTTAGCTATTCGTTTATTTTCAGAGGACATCGCCTATCAAAAACTTAATTACATCCACGCTAATCCTGTTTCCGGACGTTGGCAATTGGTTCATGATTATTGTGATTACAAATACTCAACAGCAAGGTATTATGAATTGGGAGAAAAGGAATTTGATTTCATTAAGGATTTAAGGGAGGAGTATTGAGGGTAGTTGGTGGGTTAGTGGTTCGTGAGGACACGAACCATGGATGAGGATGAGGGAATAAGTAAAATGACCGTTTTGAGCAAGGTTGCCTCTTTGCGCCTCAGTGCCTTAGCGGTTAAGGATTGCCCATATGCCACAGTTCATATATCCTACTCACCCCTCCAGGTCATTCTACTTACCGTAATAGCAAAACCAACCATACCTTCAGGTCATTGTATCCACAGCAATAGCACAACTACTCACCCCAAGTGTACACCCAACCACCCGATAGATACAAGTTGCATTACCCTTCAGGATTCAGACCTACAAAAATTCTCTTAATTTTGCACCCCGTATGAATCCAACAGAAGCACGTCAGCTGATAGAACCAGCTATTCCTAATAAAACCACCGCCATCTGGGCAGACCTGGGCTGTGGTGCCGGCACCTTCACCTATGCTGTAGCCGACTTACTGGGCGATGAAAGTAAGATATGGGCTGTCGATAAACTTACTCAGCATCTGGGTGAAAAGAGAGGTAATGTAGCCATTGAGTTCCTCCAGGCAGATATCGAAAGGCAGCCGATGCCATTAAAAGCTCTGGATGGCATTATCATGGCCAATACCCTGCATTACATTAAAGATCAGGCGGCTTTTCTGAAACACCTGCGTTCGTACCTAAAGGATACTGGCAAATTGATTCTGGTTGAGTATGATACGGAGCATAGCAACCAATGGGTTCCATTCCCAGTCACTTTTGAAATTGCTCAGGCGCTTCTATCAAATGCTGGGTTTAAGGATGTCTCCAGAATAGGAGAGCATCCGTCAAGTTTCCGTGGTGAAATGATCTTTGCGTGTGTAGCACACGCTTGAGGCTATTGTCTTTTTACTTTGATGTCCGCGTTGCCAAGAATAAGATTCTTGTTGATATGCGCGGGGCCGCTAAGGCGAATCTCGGGCTCACCAAAAGCGGTAATCTTTAGTTTGTCATTGGCATTGATGGTAAGGCGACCTTCTCCATAGATACGAGATGCCGTGGTGTTGCTGGACAAGTTTTGTGTGTCAATCTTATTCTCACCGAACAGGCGGTACAACTGATGTCCTGCCACTCCTCCTTTAATTTCTATGCTATTGGTACCAAAGATAGAAGCCTTAAACCTATTGGCTTGTAGTGATGAAAGTGTCACTTCACTTTCTCCATATACTTTCAGCTTAAACTTATCGGCATTGATGGCTCCGTTACACACCAGCTCTTCTTCTCCTCTTATTTCAAGGCCACGCAATTCCCTGTAGGTGATATAGGCGGTTACTGAACTGCCACGGTACCTGCTTCTTGTGTACTTATCGCCATTGTAGTAGTACTTATCCTGCTTGCCTACCAGCTTGGCATCATCCAGGTAGATATGCAGTTTCTTTCTCTTTACCCTCACGTTCACCACTTCAGGATCCACACCGGAATATTCCAATCTGATGGATTCTCTTTCGCCCTTTTCAAGAATCACATTCACATATTGTGAAGCAACGATGCGATCAAAGGAGTCCAATGCTTTTTCTTCCGATTGTGCGAAAAGAAGGGTGGAGGCCAATAAGAAGGTGAGGAGTAGTGTCGGTTTCATAGGTCTTTTCATTTGATAATACGAGTACATGCCCCAAAGATGCACGGCAGCACCATAAGGTTGCATGTACTCATAATAAATCTATTCCGATCGCAGGGACTTCACCGGGTTGTCTATAGCAGCCTTATATGCCTGCAGACTGACAATACCGATGGCCATAATCAGCGCAAAGCACCCTGCTACAGGGAATGTCCACCATGGAATGGCAATCCTTATCGGATAGCGCTCCAAGAATGAATCAAGAAAATACCACGCTAAAGGTGCTGCGATAACGAATGATACCAACACCAGTCTTGAAAAGTCTTTGGAGATCATCATTACCATTCCGGTAACGGTTGCCCCCAATACTTTACGAATGCCAATTTCCTTGGTGCGTTGTTCAGCCGTAAAGGCAGCTAGTCCAAATAGACCGAGACCGGTGATCAGCAGCGCAAGGAAGGCAAACAAATTGGCCAGCTTGCCAATCAAGTCGATTGTGGTGAATTTTTCCTTGAACTCTACATCTGCAAAATCATACTCGAAAGGGTAGGCGGAATTCAATTGCTTGAACACATCCTCCACCTTACTGATGGATCCTTGCAAGTCGTTGGTTTTGGAAAGTCGAATGGAAACAGCGCTGATCCAATTCGGATCAAAAACCATAAACAGCGGAGACACAGCACGAAATGGCGAACCCATCAACGTGTTGTCCACTACACCAACCAGTTCTCGCTCACTTCCCCATAAGTCGAGTTTGGTACCGATTGGGTCTTGGAGGTTCATCAAGTCGAGTCCTGCTTTGTTGATAATGATGGCAGATGAGTCGCTTTTAAAATCTTCAGAAAAATCTCTACCCATTAGCACTTTAATACCCATGGTTTTGGTGTAATCATATTCTGTAGACACCGTAGAGAAGATTACCCTCAGGTCTTCTGGTTTTCCTGGCCATCCCAAAAAGTTGTTGGACCAGATCTCGGTAATAGGACTGTTGGATCGGGTGACAGCTTCCACCACTCCCGTTCGCAGTAGCTCCTGCTTGATGGTGTTGTAGTTCTCTCTGAGTTCATCGTTGTACTGCACGGAAATTAAGTTTTCCTGATCGTAGCCCAAGTCCCTGCTCTTGACATGTTGTATCTGATAGTAAACGACAATGGTGCCCACAATAAGAATGATGGAAAAGCCAAACTGCAGTACTACCAATACTTGTCTTGGAATGCTGGCGCTTTTACCCACCTGAATTTTCCCTTTCAAAACTTTCACTACGTTGAATGAGGATAAGTAAAGAGCTGGATAGCTACCTGATAAGAGTCCAGTAACGGATATCATAAGGACCGCAAAAATCCAAAACTGCATAGTGAGATACGGAACGTACAGTTGCTTTTCAACCAGGTCGTTGTAAAAGGGAAGCGCTCCCTCAACAAGAATGAGTGCCAATACAAAAGAAATAAATGCAATGAGCAGCGACTCACCCAGAAACTGAAAGATCAGGTCTTGTCTTCTGGAGCCCACTGATTTTCTAATACCTACTTCACGTGCGCGCTTCTCCGAACGGGCTGTTGCCAGGTTCATAAAATTGATGCAGGCTATGATAAGAATAAAAACTGCGATGATGGAGAAGAGATTGACATAGTCAATCATACCACCATTGGCCACACCGTTTTCAAAAGTGGACCGAAGCCTCCAGTCTTTCATTGGATGGAGGAACAGTTCTTTCTTAAAATCACCGTCCTCATCTGATTTTTCCATCAGTATGTTTTTGATCTTTTCGTCTACCTGTGCTTTGCTGGTGCCTTCTGGCAATTCTGCATACACTTGAAATGAACTATTGCCCCAGTTGGTTTCTGCATCTCTGGCCCATGATTGTGTAGCAAGCATCAAACTGAACGGCACCAGGTAGTCAAATTCAAAGGAAGAGTTGGTAGGGATGTCTTTCAATACACCTGTCACTTTCACATCCGCATCACTGTCCAGTCGGATGAGTTTGTTGATAGGGTCCTCATCACCAAAAAGATTCTTTGCAGCGGTTTCTGTAAGTACGATGGAGTAGGGCTCATCGAGCACAGCTTCTGCTGACCCTTTTAGCAAGGGGAACTCAAACATTTCTAAAAATTCGGAGCTGACGAAATACCCACGCTTATTGATTTTCATGTCACCCACAGTTAGCAGATGAGTGCCACCCCAATCAGAGATCGCAGCATTTTTGATGTCGCTGATCTCTTCGTTCAATGTATTCTTGAGGGGTTGCGGAACTGATATCCATGAATTGATCTTACCATCAAAGTAAGCGTTGGTCCACACCTGATAAAGCCTGTCCACCTTGGGATGGAATTTGTCATACGAAGTTTCGTCATTGACCCACAGCAGAATAAGGATACTACAGGCGATACCCACAGCGAGTCCCGTGATGTTGATGAAAGAATACACGGAGTTCTTCATTAAACTCCTGAAGGCAATTTTGAAATAGTTCTTTAACATGGGTAGAGTAAGTTATTCAGTTTTTAATGAGTTTACAGGGTTGCCAATAGCGGCACGAAATGATTCAAAGCCAACGGTGATCCAGGCGATGGCAAAGGAGACAGCACCAGCCAGAGCGAATACAAATACACCAAGCGTGGTTTGGTAAGCAAAACTTTGAAGCCACTGATCCATGACGTAATATCCCAATGGAGCAGCAATTACAAAAGCAATAAGAATTAGTTTTAGGAAGTCTGTTGTGAGTAGGCTTACGATTCCTGACACGCTTGCGCCTAATACTTTTCTTATTCCTATTTCTTTTATTCTGCGCTCAGCCATATATACAGAAAGCCCATAAAGACCCATACACGAAATGATAATGGCAATGAGAGTGAAGCTGGTCATGATAGAAGCTACCCGTTGATCTTCCTCGTATTGTTTGTTCACATTGTTGGAGAGAAAGCTGCTCTCAAATGGCGTAGTGGGTACCTGCGCCTTCCAGTTACGCTCCAGTTGACTGATTATATTTTCATAATCGGCAGTGGCCACACTCATGGTAATGAAAATAAAGTTCTTTTTGGACTCTGGTACCTTAAACATGATGGGTACGATCTTGTCATGAAGAGAGAATTGATGAAAATCCTCCACTACACCTATGATTTGATGCTTACGAATTGTACCATCATATTCACTAAGCAACGTTGTGCCTACAGCATCGTTCAGATCAATGTTATATTCTTTTAAGCTCGCCTGATTGACAATTACATTGACAGTTTCATCTTCTTCTTTGTATTTGTCTCTTTGGCCGTCAAAGTCTCTTCCAGCAATCAGGTTGATTTTAAGCAGATCAAAGTAGTTTTCATCCGTATAAATCATCCGGTGCAAAATGCCTGTATCCGGACTTGAACCCTGTAAGTATAAACCGTAGTCTCTGAGCAGAGGAGTTGAAGGTAAACTGGTAGTAGCTGAAACCTGAGATACTCCGGCTATTTGCTGAATGCTGTTTTTTAATTCCACGTAGTTGTCACGCGCCTCACTGGTGCGCATGGGAATTATTATGTTTTGTTCCGGACTAAATCCTAAAGATTTGTTCTGAATAAAGTCCAGCTGCTTTTGAATAATAAGAATGGCAGAGATAAGAGAAATAGAAACGATAAACTGAAATACGACCAACGACTTTCTCAACCATTGGCTGCCTCCTGATAGCCTTTTGTCTTTCAGTACTTTGGCAGGCTGAAAAGAAGAGAGGAAGAACGCAGGATAACTACCCGCAACAAATCCCGTAAATATGGAAATGGCCAACATGAAAAGACCTACATACGCTGCAGTGTTACCATTGAGGGTAAGGTCTTTGTGTGTCACCTGATTGAAGAAGGGGAGTGTCAGCATAATGATCACTGCGGATATCAGCATCGAAACAATTACAATTGTGAAAGACTCTCCCAAAAATTGCCCTATTAAGTTTTGCCGCGATGCTCCCAATGATTTTCTCACGCCTACTTCTCCGGCTCGTTGTGCTGCTTTAGCTGTAGTCAGGTTCATAAAGTTGATACATGCGATAAGTAAAATGAAAATCCCAATAGAACCCAGGATATAGACATACATGATATTGCCATTGGTTTCAAACTGAAAGCCATCGTTAAAATCAGAATAGAGATGGATGTCGCTCAATGCCTGCAAGTTCAATTCCTTTTTCATGCCGGCTCCTCTTAGTACGTCTCCGGCATAGGTTTCAATGAGTTGAGGAAACTTCTCATCGACAGCTTGTGGGGACGCATTAGGAATCAATCGCACATATCCAGAAACGAAGTTTTGCCACGCCCAGGAGTCCACGGAATTAATAAAATCCCCCCAACCCTCACTGCGAAGTGAGATGTAGAAATCCGCATCGAGGTGTGACTTTGACGTGTAAGGTTGTAATACACCCGTCACCATGAAGGTATCTTTGGATGGGCCGCTATTAATGATCAGCCACTCGTTCAGTGGAGGTTGATCAGAAAATATTTTATCGCTGAGTTCGCTGGATAAAACCACAGATGCAGGCTGATCCATGGCGGTCTCTCTGTTTCCTTCTTTGAATGTATAATCGAAAACATCAAAAAAAGTAGAGTCTACCAGGTAGCCCAGCTTTTCATAATACAACTCATCACCATATTTGATCAGGTGTTGCTCTACTTCAGGTGGGTTAATGACACGTGTGGCGATCTCCACTTCGGGAATTAGATCAGGAAGTGCTGTGGCAATGGGGGGAGATGTTCTTGGATATCTCTCTGGTATCCCGTCTTTGGTGAAAGTGGTATAAATGCGGTAGGTACGATCTGTGTTGCTGAATTTATTCTCGTAACTAAATTCATCTTTGATATAAAGTGCCAATAACACGCAGCAAGCAATACCAACGGATAGCCCTATGATATTAATGGTTGAAAAAATCCGGTGTTTTAGCAGGTTGCGTACTGCTATTTTAAAATAGTTTCTAAGCATACGAGAAGGTTTGTATGGTAGTACCTAAAAATGTGCCAATGGTTACAACTGCCCAAAGACTCTTTAATGGCACAAAGGATGCTTGAAACGGTATTTTTTTGAACACCAAAGTGTTCGGAACTGATCAGTTACCCTCGTGGTACCTGATTTCCTTCTCACGTTCAATGTCAGAACGCTCGCGCTTTATCCTCACTTTGGCCGCTGGTCCTACCATAATAGGTACTCTTTCTACCTCCACGTTGGCCAGTTCAAGTCCATACAATTCTTCAGTGGACAAGCTGAACTTTTTGATAAATCGGTAGCCTTGAATAATCAGACTATCGAACGTGGAAATCTCGCTATCTATGGACGCGAGTGAATGAAGGATGATAAACTTAAAGTCGGCCGGCATACTGTGTTTCTTCAGAGAATCATAGTGACTTACTAAGTCGATCTCGGCATTTTCGGCCATGTCGTGCAATACTCTATTAAATAAAAGGTTTACACGATGGTCAGACTTAAACCCTAACTTAATTCTGATGAAAAAACATTTTTTAGGGATGATAGTATCCACCGAATACTTGCTGGTGTAAGGACTATCCACCGTGTCCACATGGATAAACCAATAGACATCTGCTCGTTTGGGCCGTTTCTTAAAAATTGAATAAACAATATTGGAGTCTATGGATCGCTTACTGTCTGCCACAGCCATATATACCAGGTTGGTAGCTTCTTTGGGAATGCTGGTATCTGCCTGGAGGTCTTGCACCATGGGTACATAATGCTTTAGGTCCACAAACTCTGTATGCCTGTCGCGCAGGAGGCGGGCTTTTACCAGGGTGAACATCAAGCCGAAGAAGAACATGGCAATGATAAATGTAAACCATCCACCATGTTGAAACTTGCTAAGGTTGGAGACCAGGAACATGCCTTCAATAGAGAAGAATACCAATGCCAGAAGCGTAGACCTGAGTCGTGATTTTTTGGCCGTTGTAAAAAAGTAAACAAGCAATGTGGTAGTCATCAACATGTCGAAAGTGATGGCTAAACCATATGCACCTTCCATGGCTGAAGATTCTCTAAATATGAGTACTACTAGGATCGTACCAGCCAACAATACCCAGTTGATGGTAGGTAAATAGATTTGCCCTTTTATCTGACTTGGGTAACGCACCTTTGTACTTGGCCATAGCTTTAATTTCATGGCTTCGTTCACCAACGTGAAAGTACCGGATATCAAAGCCTGACTGGCAATTACAGCAGCCATGGTGGCAATAATTATACTGAAAATAAGAAACCCATCAGGCACGATGGCATAAAAAGGAATCTGACCGTTAAGTGTGGATCCTTCCAACGTAAGTAACCACGCGGCCTGCCCAAAATAGTTGATGAGTAAACTCACTTTTACGAATCCCCAACCTACTCGGATGTTGTTTTTTCCACAGTGGCCAAGGTCCGAGTACAAAGCCTCAGCTCCTGTAGTACAGAGAAAGACAGCACCTAAAAGCCAAAACCCACCGGGGTAATTAACTAGCAGGTTGATAGCATACATAGGGTTCAACGCCTTGAGTACGGTAGGATTCTGTGAAAGGTGAATCATGCCAAAAACACCTAGAGTAAGGAACCAAACCATCATGATCGGTCCAAAAGTTTTACCCACTACACTGGTGCCAAATTGCTGAAAGAAAAAGAGCAGGATAAGGATAACAATTACAATAGGTACGGTAGGGATATTGGGATTGTTAATCGTAAGACCTTCAATAGCTGAGGAGATACTAATGGCCGGTGTAATAAACCCATCGGAAATCAAAGTAGCACAACCAATGATAGCCAGATAGATTACCCATTTGGCTTTGTATTTTCTAACTAAAGCATATAATGCAAATATTCCACCTTCACCCTTATTGTCAGCGTTGAGGGCAAGGTATACGTATTTTATAGAGGTGATTAACGTGAGTGTCCAGAATACACAGGAGACACCACCCAAAACGAGATCTTCAGTAATGATACTTTCACCCACAATGGCTTTGAAAACGTAAAGGGGAGAAGTACCAATGTCTCCGTAGATAATTCCGAGTGAAACTAGAACACCTGCTGTTGAAAGCTTTTGTTTGATCGCGCCAGAATCCATCTTATATATCTTCTTTGGGTCTCCCTATTATCAATCGATTACTTCTGTCGTAAGAGAAATAACTCCACAGCCAGCTGAAAAAGGTAAAGACTTTGTTTTTAAATCCCATGATGGACATCAAATGAACGAACATCCAGATGTACCACGCAATAAATCCTTGTATTTTTAGAGTTTTTGTGTCCACTACGGCCTTATTCCTGCCAATTGTGGCCATACTTCCTTTGTCTGTGTATGAAAATGGTTTGATGGGTTTCCCCGCCATGAGCCTTTTTAGATTATTGGCCAGTAAAGCGCCCTGCTGCATGGCAGGCGGTGCCATCATAGGATGGCCATTCGGGTATTTTTTATCTCCCTCCATGAGGGCTGCGTCACCAATGGCAAAAATATTTTCATGACCCTTCACCCGGTTGTATTGATCTACTTTAAGCCGGTTGGCTCTAGAGATGCATTCTTCAGCTAATCCTTTTATAGGATTTCCTTTTACACCAGCGGCCCACACCAATGTGCGCGTTAATATCTTCTCACCATTATTAAATACAGCCTCATACCCGTTGTAAGATTTTACTGCTATGTTGAGGTGTACTTTCACACCCATTTTCTTTAAATAGGAAAGGGCCTTTTCAGCTGCGATATCACTCATCCCGTTTAACAGGCGAGGCCCGGCTTCCACCAGGTGGATGTCCATATGGGATAAGTCCAGCTCTTTATAATCTTTGGGAAACACGTTGCGTTTTAATTCTGATAATGCACCCGCCAATTCCACACCTGTTGGTCCACCACCTACAATCACAAAGTCCATGAGACTGTTCATTGCTTCATTGTCGTCAGTAAGCAGCGCGAATTCCAGGTTTCGTATAATTCGGTTCCTTAGCTTAATGGCATCGGTAATGGTTTTCATCGCCATTGCATGATCTTCCAATTCCTGCATACCGTAGAAATTGGTGGTGGCGCCTGTGGCAATAATGAGGTAATCATAGTTGATACCCCCTATGGTAGTTTCTATATAATTTTCTTCAGGTTTGATTTGTATTACTTCACCCAACCTAAAGTAGAAATCGGCCTGACTGGCAAAGCGTTTTCGAAAAGGGAATACAATGGAATTGGTTTCTAAGCCCGAAGTAGCCACCTGATACAACAAAGGCTGAAAGGTGTGGTGATTGTACTTATCAAAAAGCACTACCTGCGCATTTAGGTTTCGCAGCCCCTTTACAAGTTCTAAACCGCCAAAGCCACCTCCTATAATAATGATTCGAGGTACTCCCTGATCTGCGATGCGGGTTCTTGTAGTGATCAAATCGGGGTTCAAGACGCGTTTTTTTTGAAAATCGGTTGCCAAGTTACGCAACTGACAGAATTTAAGGTATGGATAAAAAATTATTTTGACAGCGCCTTATATATCATTCATAATCACGGTATTTTTGCCGAATAAACATAAATATTATGATAAAAAAGCTCGTTTTTGTTCTTTTGGTTGGCGCCATTTTTATGAGTTGTGGAGGAGGTAATAGTGAAAAAATGCAGATGGCTATTGATAGTCTCACAAGAGAATTGGAAGAAAGCCATGAGGTGGCCAATACTTTGCAAGAAGTAGGCGTAATGATGGATTCCATAGATGCCAATAGGCAGCTACTGAGGGTGAATATGATTGAGGGTACATCATTCAATGATTACAAAGCCAGAATGAATGACATCAATGACTACGTAAAAGACAGTCAGAAAAAGATACAAGATTTGGAAAATGCATTGAAAAAATCAAGGGGTACTTCTAATGCGTTTTCAGCTTCGATCAAAAAACTGAAATTGGACTTAGAGGCCAGGAATAAAGAAATACTTGAACTTCAGGGGCAGGTAGACAAATACCGAAATGAGAATCAAAACCTTATTCAAACAGTAACGCTTCAGGAGGCAGAGCTAGGTGATAAAGAGGCTAAGATTATCCAAAAGGAGCAAGAGCTGGCACTTATTGAAGCGCGCATTCAAGAGCTAATGATTCAAGGTAAAATGAGTGAGGGAGATTCTTACTATGCCAGAGGAGAGGCCATTGAGGAGGCAGCAAACAGAACTAAACTTGCGCCAAGAAAGAAAAAGGAGACCTATCAGGAAGCTTTAGAAATGTACAAAAAAGCATTTTCACTTGGAGTGGCTAAGGCTCAGGCAAAAATCAATGAGATGGAAGAAAGGGTGAAATAACCTAAGTACTCAGAAATAAAGAAGAGGCTGTCTTTTGAGACAGCCTCTTCTTTTTATGGGAAGAATAACTATAAAATTCTCAAGGGTTGCCAATAAGGAATGCTGTGTAAACAATGTACCCTACAAACAGCATAACAGCTTCCCAGCGGTCTAGTTTTCGTTGACCCAAAGTGAACATAAAAATCATAAGAACAAGACTGGCAGACAGCACGATGTATATGTCAAAATTCAAGGCAGCGTTGTAAGCCATTGGGTTCACCAGACCGGTTGTTCCCAGAATTAGGCAGACGTTAAAAATGTTGGATCCTACTACGTTGCCTATTGCAATGTCTGTATTTCTGCGAAAGGCCGCTACTGCAGAGGTCGCCAACTCAGGAAGAGAAGTCCCAGCAGCCAATACAGTCAACCCAATTAACCGCTGACTTAATCCAAAATGTTCTGCAATGGATACCGCATTTTCCACAGCTAACTTTCCACCACCCAATAGCATAGCAATGCCTAAAGCAATATAACCCACGGAAAGGGATGTGGGAAAAATCTTAATAGGTACACCTTCCTCAAAATCGCTGGCTGTTTTCATGGTCCTCACCACGTAGAGCATAAACAGGCCAAAGAAAACGAGCAATAAAAAGGCATCGAATCGACTCAGTAGGTTGGAATCACTCCCAAAGATCAACTGGTCATTGACAAGAATATAGAGCAGTAGGATCGCCCCAATAGAAATGGGCACTTCATACATTATCGTCTTGCGCTGAACAACGAGTGGGAATATAATACCGGAGACACCGAGAATGAGGAGCAGGTTGAAGTTATTACTTCCTAAAATATTGCCAAAAGCTGCATCGTTGTAGCCGTTTGTTGCGGACATGAGATTGACCAGTAATTCTGGTGCTGATGTACCCAAAGAGACTACAGTGAGCCCAATGGCGAGATTGGAAATGTTTAGTTTTTTGGCAATGGATGATGCACCACTCACAAGTAAGTCCGCACCCTTTACGAGGATAGCAAAACCAGCAATTAATAGGAGTGATTGTAAAACCATAGACTAGGTTAAGCTATAAATTTATCATCATTTTCGTGAAATGAACCTCATTCTAGTCAAAAAATGCTGCAAACCTTGGATGATCTTAAAATCCCTATAATTATTCATTGTTGAAGAAAGTTGGAGGAGGTAAATAATCACCTCAGAACGGTCAGAAAGCTTTCATTTTATAATATAAGTGGCCTATAATCTCCATTTGCAATGCTTATTATTGCACTTCATGCCTTTAAAGCTCGAGGAAATAAAGACTCCCATTGCCAAAGAGATGGATGAGTTCGAAGTGAAATTTCGAGCATCCATGAAAACCAATGTATTCTTGTTGGATAGAGTCATGAGCTACATTGTGAAGAGAAAAGGCAAACAAATGCGACCCATGTTTGTCTTTTTGAGTGCCGGAGCCAGCGGTTTGATTTCAGAATCTACTTTTACAGGCGCATCTTTAATTGAATTACTTCATACAGCCAGCCTTGTCCATGATGATGTTGTAGATAGTGCCAATTACAGACGCGGTTTTTTTTCTGTCAATGCCCTATGGAAGAATAAGGCTGCTGTTTTGGTGGGGGACTTTCTCTTGTCAAAAGGCCTACTACTTTCTTTAGAAAACAAAGAGTACGAACTCTTACGCATTGTATCCAATGCAGTAAAAGAAATGAGTGAAGGAGAGTTGCTTCAGTTTGAAAAAGCAAGAAGACTGGATATCACTGAGGAAGTATACTATGACATTATTCGTCAAAAAACAGCTTCTTTGATTGCCTCTTGTTGTGCAGTAGGAGCCAGCTCTTCCGGTGCACCGAAAGAAGTGGTAACCCTCATGAAGGAATTTGGGGAAAATGTAGGAATGGCGTTTCAAATAAAAGACGACCTGTTTGATTATGGTGACGATGAAATAGGCAAGCCTCTTGGGATTGACATTAAGGAAAAGAAAATGACACTTCCTTTGATTTACGCGTTGTCGAAATCATCGTGGCTGGAGAAGCGTAAAATAATAGGTATTGTAAGTAAGGAAAGCCATAAACCTAAAAAGGTTAAGGAAGTTATCGAATATGTAAAAACATCCGGAGGTATAGAGTATGCCAAAGACGCTATGAATCGTTACCACCAGAACGCATTGACCTTATTGGATGGCTTATCTGATTCTACCTATAAAGATTCGCTGAAGCAATTAGTTCAGTTTACAATAGACCGCAAAAGTTAATGAAGTTAGAAGGACAATTGGCCATAGTAACCGGGGCCAGTAAGGGCATTGGACATGCAACGGTGAATGCACTATTAGCAGCAGGCTGTAAGGTAGCGGGCTGGAGCAGAACTCCAATGACCTTGACACATGATCTATTCAAGCCTTTTCAGGTGGATGTTAGGGAATATGCTTCTGTAGAAAAGGCCTTTGAAGCTACTTGTAATGATTTTGGGATGAATCCATCCATTCTCATTAATAATGCTGGCCTTGGCTTTGAGGATACTCTTGAGGACTTGTCTCTTGAAAAATGGCATACCATGTTCCAAACAAATGTGGATGGTATTTTCTACTGCACTCGACTGGCATTACCGGCTATGAAAAAGGAGGGTTTGGGACATATTATCAACATTTCATCTATTGCCGGTATAACTGGGATACCCAGCATGACAGGTTATTGTGCTACCAAATATGCAGTGCGTGGTCTGTCACAAGCATTGTTCAAAGAGGTGCGGAAATTTGGTGTGAAAGTAACCTGTATCTATCCTGGTTCAGTGCAGACTAACTTCTTCGATGAAATACCTTCCGTTGAGGTGTCAGATAATATGATGCAGCCAGAAGATATTGCTTCCACGATTATACATTGTCTCAATTCGCCAGACAATTACCATCATGTGGATATTGAAGTGAGGCCTCTGAAAGGTAGGGGATAAGTTACGCGGGAAGCTTATCTTTACCTGCCTCCTTAACCGCGTACAACTCCAAAGCTTTGAAAGTGCCAGAGTCTAGATGATCTGTAGCAGGACCAGTTTCAGCAGGTTCAAAGTTGCCATCATTCTCCCACCATTTTTGGGCGTACTCTCTTGCCTTAGATTTGTCCACCTCAAAATAGTTGATGACAGAGTCTGATACGATCCAAGGTTTGTCGATAGTAGCATACTTGTCGAAGATCATGGAGCGCATCTGCGTTCCCATGGCATCATTTTGAAAATGAGAAACCGTGTAAGACATGGTCTCGGGTTCTGTCATAATCATGTCCCAATATTTTTTTGACTTTACTACTTGTGAGGTAGTGAGTAAGTAGCCATATCCTTTTTCAAGAGGTTCTTTGGTAATGAGGCAAGATGCTTTAAATACTTTTTTCTTTTTTCCGAACAGGGTATCGAGAAATGCCATAGTAGTTTTAGGTTCTTTATAATATACTACTTAGATACTCCCAAATGGGTAAATGGTTGCATCAGTACCTGTTTTTTTTGAGTGAAACGTAGATTAAGCGTCCTGAGCTGCGAATTCTTACCGAAATTTATTCATCACCACCTACACCTTCCTTGCGCTTCTGCATTCTCTCATAATTTTCTAAGAAATCAACCAAACGATCAATAGGCGGCTTCTTAGCTATGATTTCTTTCTTCTCATTTAAAATATACATAGTGGGAGTGGAGAAGGCATCGTATAATTTCTGGTAGCTACCTACTGTGCTTCGGGGGCCATTCACTGTGATCCATGGCATCTTGAATTCCTTAATGTAGTCTTTCATTTTCTGCATCGAAGTGTCTGCACTTACAGCATATACTTCCATGCTAAACTTATCTTTATTGCCATTGTAAAAATCAACAAGCTTTGGTGTCTCCTCTCTGCAATGTCCGCAATCAGGATCAAAGAAAAAGATGATAGTATATTTCTTCTTGATGTCATACAAAGATTTTAACACCAGGTTTTGATCTTGCATGATTAGGTTCTTGGCTGTTTGCCCCACGAGACTCAGGCGCAGTTTATCAGCATGCTCTTTTAAGTTTTTCTTAATGGCATCACTGATCCAAAAATCCATTTCACCGGATGCAAAATAGGTATCGTACAAGCGTACATACACTTCATCAAGCCCCATAATTTTTGGGTTTTGATAAGTAAATAATGCATTCCAGATCAGGTATTTGTAAGTCTCTTGATTGTTCTTCACTCTTGCGGCTAATGCGTTGATGGCATTCATAACCGAGTCAGGATGAGGCACAATTAACTTATCGAGATATTCGGTAAGTTTTTCTGCGTAGAAAGGTTTAGGAAGACGAATCAATGCATCATCCGAGATATCCAAGTTGTCGAAGAAGTGCTGACGATAATATTTGTATTGGAATGAAGAGTCGATAGTGCCATCCGCTTTTTTCGGAGGATCAGGAACTTCTATGGGCTTGGTGGCTTTGAGCATCCTTGCAGTCATCGACTTGGGATATTTTTCGAGCAATCCATTCTGATAGGCAAATACCTTTTCATTGATTTTTTGTAATGAAGCTCTTGCGGAGGTTTTTGCTCCTTCAGTGGCCGACTCATCATTCATTACTGAGAAAAAAGGAGTGGCTTCCTGATTTCTGGCCATGTTGAACATCATATTTTCAAAAAATATGGTGTTATCATCATCACCGGTTACTTTCATGTTCTTGATATAGTCGGCTGTTGATGTTTCCATCAGAAATTGTTGATCGTTGCCTACTACGATTTCAAAGATTCTTGTTTTATTAAGCACAAGAAAATACACCCCCTGAGGTAGGCTTGTTGGCGCTGAAAACTGAAACTCTCCAGAGGCACTAACACGGGCTGTGTCCTTGATATGGGTGCTTTCACCATAATAATATCCCAGATAGGTCGTTGTGTCCTTCAGTCCCTTAATTTTGAAATCTATCTTGTATCCCACCTGAGCCCATGAAGAAACGGACAGTATGACACCTAGTATTATTACTACAATTCGCATGATTTAATTATTTGATAGACAAATTTTACAAAATTCAATGGTCAATACAACGGCAATTAATAGGCCAAGTTATAAATTGGTGACCGAATTAAGTATTTTTTAACACGATACCTATTGTTTAGGATAAACGGCACTTTCAATTACTTTTGTGCGCACGTAATTCATGTCGCTTCAAATTCAAAATCTCACTAAAATTTATGGTCAGCAGAAAGCTGTTGATTCAATTTCTTTTTCTGTAAAAGAAGGTGAAATAGTGGGATTTCTTGGCCCTAATGGAGCAGGAAAATCTACCACCATGAAGATTGCGACTGGTTATTTGCCGCCTTCTTCAGGAAGGGCGAAAGTGGGTAGATACGATGTGCAGGAACAACCCCTTCAAGTAAAAAAGATTATTGGCTATTTGCCTGAGCACAATCCACTTTATCTGGATATGTATGTGCACGAGTACCTGGGGTTTGTAGGAGGTTTATATGGCCTGACAGGCAGGGGACTCAAATCGCGGGTAGAAGAAATCATTGCACTTTGTGGACTTACACGAGAACAAAATAAGAAATTGGAATCACTCTCCAAGGGATATCGACAGCGTGCAGGATTGGCGCAAGCTTTGTTACATGACCCTGAAGTTTTGATTTTGGATGAACCTACTTCTGGCCTTGATCCCAATCAGATTATTGAAATAAGGAAAGTGATCAAGGAGGTGAGTCGGAATAAAACAGTACTTTTCTCTTCGCACATCATGCAGGAGGTGCAAGCATTGTGCGACCGAGTAATCGTAATCAATAAAGGGAAAATAGTCGCGGATGATCAATTGAGCAACTTACTTCAACATAAAGAAGGAAGCACGCTAGTGGTAGAGTTTAAAGAAGAAGTGAATATTGATGAACTCAATTCAATTAATGGGGTAGCCAGTGTTACATCTCTCACTGCATTCAAATGCAAAGTGCACACACAACCAGGAATGGATGTGCGGAGTGAATTATTCAAGTATGCATCTGATCAAAACAGATCATTGATTGAATTGAAGGTAGAGGAGTATTCTATGGAATCGATTTTTAAAGAACTTACTTCGGAAGAGAACGAGAAATGATTCAGATTTTCACTAAAGAGTTTAATGGGTTTCTCAATACGCTGATAGCATACATTGTTATTGGTGTTTTTCTCACGGGCATTGGTATGCTCATGTGGGTTTTTCCTGAAACGACCGTACTCGATTATGGGTACGCTGATATGGATACACTATTTTCTCTTGGCCCTTATGTGTTTATTTTTTTAATACCGGCCATTACTATGCGCAGTTTTGCAGAGGAGAAGAAGATGGGCACGATGGAGTTGCTGTTGACAAAGCCACTATCCGATTGGGATATTATTTTTGGTAAATTTTTAGCTGGGTTTGCGCTTGTGCTCGTAGCCGTGATTCCCACATTGATATATTATTACTCTGTTTACTTGCTGGGAGAGCCCTCGGGAAACATCGATACCCCAGGTGTAATTGGCTCCTATATAGGTTTGATTCTTTTAGGAGGAGTATTCTGTTCCATTGGAATCTTTGCCTCATCAGTTACACCCAATCAAATAGTCTCTTTTGTAGTGGCAGCTTTTCTATGCCTTATTTTTTATTCCGGGTTTGATTCTTTTTCTTCTCTGATTACTGAAGGGTCATTTGCTTTGCAGATTAAGCAGCTGGGGATTCTGGATCACTACGATTCTATGAGCAGAGGCTTAATTGATAGTAGAGACTTACTTTATTTCTTTTCTGTAACAGGGTTAATGTTGTTGTTAACCAAAACCGTTTTGAGCAGCAGACAGTGGTGAATTGGAATAGCAAAAAAATGGGCGATCTGTTATTACTAGCCAATGGTCTTGTGCTGGCGGTGGTATTGAATTTGGCAGCTGTTCACTTTTTTTTCCGATTGGATCTTACTGAAGAAAAGCGGTACAGTATAAAGGAGCCAACGCAAACACTATTAGAAAACCTGGATGACGATGTATATATCGAAGTGTTTTTGGCAGGAGATTTAAATGCTGGATTTAAAAGACTCCAAAGGTCAATAGATGAGTTGCTTGCAGAATTCAGAATCACTTCAGGAAACAGAGTACACTATACCTTTACCAATCCGGAGTCGGCTCTAAGTCAGAAGGCCCAGAGTGAATTCATGAATGACTTAATGTCCAAAGGGATTTCGCCCATGAATGTAATTGATAACAAAGGAGGGCAACGTACTGAAAAGCTAGTGTTTCCGGGTGCAGTGATTAGTTATGGAGGTTTTGAAAAGGGAGTGATGCTGCTGAAAGGCAATCGTGCCAGTAACTCAGAGGAGGTCTTGAATCAATCCATTGAAGGATTGGAATATGAGTTGGCCAACACCATTCAACAACTGGCCAATACAAATCCGAAAAGAATAGGATTACTCACAGGCCATGGCGAATTAGATAGTTTAAAGATTGCCAGTTTTAATAATTCGCTATTGGATAAATACGGAGTATTTAAAGTGGATTTGTCACGAAAAAAGGCAATTGAAAACTATGACTTGCTTATCATTCCAAAACCTATCAGATCGTTCAGCGAGTTAGATAAGTTGAAGTTGGATCAGTTTGTAATGCATGGGGGAAAGCTTATGGTGTTGATGGACAGGTTGGACGCGGTGATGGACAGTGCATCAAGGCAAGACTATTTCGCGTTTCCTTATACCCTCAATATCGAAGACCTGTTATTTAAATATGGCGTAAGAATAAACCCTGATCTTATCCAGGATCGGATTGCAGCTCGATATCCTGTTGTGACAGGTCAAGTAGACAATCGCCCACAATTGATGCAGATGGATTGGCCATTTTTTCCTTTGGTGAATCAGTATGCTGCTCACCCTATCACTAGAAATCTGGATGCTACATTGCTGCGTTTTGCAAGCAGCATTGATACGGTGAAGGCAATAGGTGTTAAGAAAACTCCATTATTATTCACCTCACCAGCTTCACGAAAGATGGGAACGCCCGTAAAAGTGAGTGTCAATGATTTGCGCAATACTACCAATCCAGAAATGTTTCAGCCGGGCTCTATTCCTGTTGGCTACTTGTTGGAAGGAGAGTTTACTTCCCTTTATAAGGATAGGTTTTTACCGGATGGGAGTGAAGGGATTACGCTTAAGGAGAAAAGTTTACCGACAAAAATAATTGTGATTGCAGATGGTGATGTGGCAAGAAATGATGTGAATTCAAGAACAGGACAGCCTCAACAATTGGGCTTTGATCCTATATCCTCTTACACCTTTGCCAATGAAAATCTACTGATGAACATGGTTGCCTATTTGGTGGATGAGGATGGGTTAATTAGCACCCGAAGTAAAGAAATTAAAATCAGACCTTTGAATAAAACTAAGGTGGAGGAGGACAGGGCCTTTTGGCAAATGATCAACCTGATTCTTCCTCTTGTGGCACTATTTGCTTTTGGGTTGATCAGAACGTATTTAAGGAAAAGAAAATATTCAAGCCATTGAGTCAGGAGAAAAAGAATAAGGTACTGGTAGTTTCACTTGGCGGGTTGATAATACTTGCTGTAGTTCTATTCTTTTACCAATCCGACAGGCAGGAGATAGACAAAAGTATTTTTAAGGTAGATGATCTGTCTTTAGTCGATCGGGTTATACTATCGTCTGCTAGTGGGGATGTAGAACTTAGTTTTAGCGGATCAAAATGGCTGGTGAACAAAAATCAGGAAGCAGACGAGCAATTAATAACCGTACTTTTTGCTACACTTCAACAGGCGGAGCCCAAAAGGCAAGTGGCCAATAACCAGAAAGATTCCATTTCTTCTATGCTGGTCAAAAATGGCGTGAAGCTCAATTTATATCAAGAGGGTGACCTTGTAAAAAGTTTTTATGCCGGAGGAAATGTGACAAAGACGGAAGCTTATTTTCTGGATAATGAGCCTTACATAATGACCATCCCCGGTTATCGGGTGTATGTTTCCGGAATTTTTGAAGTAGAGGCCAACGGGTGGAGAGATAAAAGAGTATTTAATTTCAATTGGAGAAACTTCAAGAAATTAGAGGCTGAGTTCAATAGGCAGCCCAACCAAAATTTCGCTATTGCGGATCAGGGGTCTGGTTTTGATTTGGTAAACAGTCCACCTTCTGACACGACAAGGTTAAATGATTATTTGGATGCGGTGTCATTGCTGATGGCAAAAGAATATTTGACTTCTGGCCGGCAGTCAATTTACGACAGTCTCATGCAAACCACACCAATTGCCACAATCAGCGTTTATGATCTGGGTGACAACGCTATGACCCTTGACCTCTACGCACCCCTTGAAGGCGATCAGGACGCGCTAGGCAGGTTGAATGGTACAGATCAAGTTCTTTTTGGTCGAGAACAGGTAATACCCATCCTAAAGACACGCGATTATTTTAGAAAATAAAGTGGCCGTATGGTTCTATTTTGGGTGCTAAAAGTTCATTTCCAGAATTGGTTTTTCTTCCTAACTTTACCGCCATTACAACCAATAACCACTGACTTAGATGAAGTTTATCGTCAATTCAAGCTACTTGCTAAAGCAGCTTTCTAATATTAATGGTGTTATCACCACCAACCCAGTTGTTCCGATCCTTGAGAACTTTCTTTTTGAGATAGAAAAAAATATACTCACTGTTACAGCATCTGACCTTCAGACCTCCATGATCACGGAGATAACAGTGGAATCAAAGGAAAAGGGAAATATTGCGGTCCCTGCCAGGATACTACTAGATACTTTAAAGA
>JBATLM010000291.1:0-17770 GCA_049289315.1 Cyclobacteriaceae bacterium | reverse complement strand
TGGTACAACTGTGCTACTGGCAATTGGATGCGCAACCAAGTCTTGGTTCTATTTTTTGAAATCGAAACTCCACCATCACCAGCTACAATCATACGGTCGGCATTGGTAGGATCGATCCACATGTCGTGATGGTCCCAATTGGGTTGGGCTGCAAAGTTCAAAGGTTCTAATGTTTTTCCTCCATCAATGCTACTCCAAAAGGAAGCTGAGATAAAGTACACTTCATTTTCATTATCGGGAGAAACTGCACTTCTTGTATAATATGCTTGCCTTCCAGTCATGTTACGATCATAACTTGTCAGCTTCCAGGTTTTTCCCTTGTCATCGGAGCGCCATAGCTCACCACTTTCAGGGTCACCACTGATGGCCTCGACTCCGTCACCAGTTTCAATTAAAGCATATACCCTGTCCGGATTTGCTGGCGTCATTGACAATGCAATTTTTCCAACAGGGCCTTTAGGCAGACCACTTCCTTCTAATCTTTTCCACGTCTCTCCTCCATCCTTTGACATATGAATACCACTACCTGGTCCTCCACTGGTCCTGTTCCATGTGCGAAGTGACAACTGCCACATTCCGGCAAAAATTATTCTGGGATTGGAAGGATCCATCACAATGTCTGATGTCCCTGTATTTTCATCCACAAACAACACGTGTTTCCATGTCTTTCCTCCGTCTGTAGTCTTATGAACACCACGTTCTTTTTGAGGTGAGTATGCATGCCCTAGAGCACCTACATAAACTATATTAGGATCCTTGGGGTCAATTATAATTCTGGAAATTCTTCCTGTATTATCCAATCCAACATGTGTCCATGTTGCCCCAGCATCTGTAGACTTCCAAACTCCATTACCAATGGAAACGTTTGAACGAATGAATGGCTCCCCCGTGCCGGCATAAATTACCTGATCATCTGAAGGAGCAACAGCAAGCGCCCCTACTGCATGTACTGGTTTATCATCAAAAATAGGTTTCCAATTCAACCCTCCATCTTCAGTTTTCCAAATACCACCTGAAGCAGCTCCTGCATAATAAACCTGATCATTGCCTGGCACCCCCACCGCACAGGTCACTCTATTCCCTACAGGACCGATGTGTCTGAATTGTAATTGTGAAGTTTGCTCTTTGGTAAGCGTTTGCCCAAATAGGGGTTGACAGATCAAAACAAGCAGCAACTGTACAAACAAGCACTTGATTGATAGTAGTAGTTTTGAATTCATAAGCGATAAAATTTTGAAGTTGTGAAGTAATTGAAATATAGCTAAACTAAATTTGATAACGAAGTATGAAACGGGATACTGTCTGCTTGTAAAAGAAGACTGATATTACCGGTACTGGTTACTTAATAAAACGCTTAGGAATTAGATCTGTATGTTTGATTGTATTGTAATTGGAAAAGGGCTTATTGGTTCCGCTGCAGCCAAATACTTAAAAAAGACTTTTGAGCATGTGGCTATTATTGGCCCCGATGAGCCCCTGCATGATTTAGAAAAGGCGCAGGTATTCGCCAGTCATTATGACCAATCGAGAGTTCAGCGAATCATTGGGGTTGATCCTGTGTGGACACAATTAAACAAACAATCTGCAGCACACTATCCAAAACTTGAAACGGAAAGTGGCATTTCATTTCATTCTTGCGAGGGGTGTCTTTATGTCTCTCCGTATGGAAAAGATGAGTATTTAAAGAATGTTCCGCATCAGGCGAATCAATTCCGGGTGCCGTATCAGTTTTTTGAAAATGAATCATTCATTCACAAAGCCTTTCAGGACTACACTTTCCCCGCAGGCTCATTTGGAATGCTTGAGCCCGCTCCTGCAGGGCACATCAATCCCTTACAACTGATCAAAGCACAACTAAAAGTGTTTCAAAATCAAGGCGGTGAAATTTATAACGACACAGTAACTGAACTCCGTCATCACAATAATTCCTTTAGTGTAAATACTTCCAGCGGTCAGACTTATTCAACAAAGAAAGTTTTAGTTACAGCCGGAGCCTTCTCCAATTTTTTTGGTTTGCTGCCACAGGCTCTGGACCTGGAGTTGGAAAGTGAGACTGTTTTACTTGCTGAAGTAAGTGAGAGCGAAGCCAAAAGATTATCTCACCTTCCCTCCCTTCTTTATGAACTAGATACCAAAGCAGTAGAAGGCATTTATCTGGTACAACCCGTGAAATACCCAAATGGCAAATTTTATCTCAAGATGGGCTGCAATTTATCTACAGACATTCCTTTCCAAAATTTAAATCAAATTCAAGAATGGTTTAGAAATGGTGACAGCTCATCCAATGAAAAAGTATTACAAGACGCCCTACATAATATAATGCCTACATTAAATACAATTGGGTATAGTACCAAAAAATGCATAGTTAGCAGAACCCGACATGGGCAATGTTACATTGGATCAACTGCTCAAAAAGATTTATATGTTGCTGCTGGTGGAAATGGATATTCAGCCATGTGCTCTGATGAACTAGGACAGGTTGCTGCGCATTTTACTGCCCACGAGAATATTCCTTCAGGTTATTCATCAAAATCATTCGAGCCCATTGTGATATAGTTAAGTTTTCATTTCAGGTCGTTTCAGGTAAACCAACCTGCTATATTTGTGTTACATAATTATGGCACTTGTTATTATTAATCCCAAAGGAGTAGAACCCTGGATCAGCGCATTAAATGCAGTTGATCCTAACCTTGACATACGCACTTTTCCAAATGACACTCATCGGGAAGAAATAAGTTTTGCGCTTACATGGCGACACCCTTATGGTATCTTCAAAGACTATCCCAACCTAAAATGTATTTCATCCATGGGTGCGGGTGTAGATCATTTATTGAATGACCCAGACTTACCTCAACAGGTTTCCATCGTTCGCCTTGTAGACCCGTATTTGGCGCAAGATATGGCGGAATTTGTACTGGCACTGATTATGAATCACCTCCGCGACCTGAATGCTTTTAAAATAAAACAGACTGAATCGATCTGGAAGCCAGCGGAGTACCTGAGAATCAGAGAAGTAAAGGTGGGTATTATGGGTATGGGCGCTATTGGTAAGAGGGTAGCTTCTCAATTACAAAAATCTGGGTTCACCGTTCAAGGTTGGGCTCGAACCAATAAAGAAATTCCCGGAATAAAAGTTTATTCTGGTAAAGCAGAGTTCTCAGAATTTTTGAGTCAATCAGACATATTGGTTTCAGTGCTCCCACTCACCTCCGAAACAAAAGGTATCCTCAACAAAAAGATCCTTCAACAATTGCCAAAAAATGCGTTTGTGATCAATGTTGGACGTGGCGAACAAGTTATCGATGAAGATTTAGTACAGCTTATTGCAGAAGGACACTTATCTGGCGCCAGTCTTGATGTTTTCTCTGATGAGCCTCTTCCAAAAAATAGCATGCTTTGGAAACATCCCAGAATTAATGTTACTCCACACATAGCTAGTCTGACTAATCCTATTTCGGTGGCTCCCCAGATTGTTGAAAATTATTATCGAGTAAAGGAAGGACAATCCCTGTTGAATATTGTTTCCAAAGAAAAGGGGTATTAGTGTCAAAGACACTTTTAAGCTGTACTATTCTTTCTTGGTGCTTTTCTTCTTATCATCAAAAAGCATTCTTACTGATGGACCATAAGTATCATCATACTGTCCACTTTTCATGCTCCATATAAAACCACCCAGAAATAGCAGTGCTATGGTAAGGCTAATGCAAATCAAAAGAATTATAATATTCATGATAATTTCTTTCTAGCTATCATATTGACCATAAAGGTAGTGAATACCACTACTGAAATACTACTGATAGGCATTAGAATAGCAGCCACCAAAGGAGTAAGATGCCCGGTCACTGCAAAACTTAACCCCAGAATATTGTAAAGCAGCGAAATCCCAAGGCTGACCTTTAAAACTGTCAGTGCTGATTTTGATAACTCTAAAAACACATCCAATTTTTCTAATTGAGGACCGTTCAAAATTCCATCGCAAGAGGGCGTGAATACGCCCGTATCATCAGCGATAGCTATCCCTACATCACTTTGTTTCAAGGCACCTGAGTCATTCAAGCCATCACCCAACATCATCACTGTATTTCCCTTCGATTGCAATTCGGATATAAAGTGAAGTTTATCGTGTGGAGTTTGAGAGAACTTCAAAAGTGTATTCGCATCAAAAATTGCTTGCATTCTTTCTTTCTCAGCAGAACTATCTCCTGAAAGTAATGCCCTTACCCTGGCACCAAGGTTCCTTAATAACTCTTTAATCCCAGGTCGAACTAATGTACCAATTTCAAAATATCCTTTTTGCAAACCGTTGATAGCGACATAAACTCGTGTCCCCGCATACGCCTCAGTTTCTTTCGCACCTACAAATGTTTCAGAACCTAAAAGAACAGCCATGTCATCAACTCTACCTAATACTCCTTTCCCAGGAAATTCTTCATAATCATCAATCAGCTTCAATACATTTCCATTGATGCTTTTAGTGATAAGAATACTCAACGGATGGGTAGAGGATGATGCAATTGTTTTCACAACCATTAACTCCTCATCACTTATCGTACCATTCCACACTACACTATTAGAACCATGCGTAATCGTTCCAGTTTTGTCAAACACAATAGCATCTACATTTGCCATACTCTCCACCACTTCTGCATTTTTGAGATAAAGTCCATGATTTCCGAACACTCTCAACATACTTCCATAGGTAAATGGTGCAGCTAAAGCCAACGCACAAGGGCAAGCCACCATAAGCACTGCCGTAACAATAAGCCACACCCGACTTGCATCCGCCCAATACCAATAAAGCCCGGTGGCAAGGGCCAAGCCCAAAACAGACCATGAAAATACCTTTGCCACCTTATCCATAAGTGATTGATAGGTCTTACTCTCAGGTTTATTGAACGCATCATTGTTCCATAAGCTGGTCAGATGACTTTGTGAAGTCTTTTTAGTGATTGTTAAAGCGGCTGGTTGCCCCACAATTCTTCCTCCTGCATACACCAATTCTCCAGCGTTTACTTTTACGGGATTTGCCTCTCCTGTTACAAAACTATAATCCACGTAAGCTGAATCATTGATTAGAAGGCTATCTGCAGGGACTATTTCTTTGT
Organism: Cyclobacteriaceae bacterium; assembly: GCA_049289315.1. Taxonomy (GTDB): domain Bacteria; phylum Bacteroidota; class Bacteroidia; order Cytophagales; family Cyclobacteriaceae; genus ELB16-189. The sequence continues at coordinate 12,665 of JBATLM010000291.1, read as the reverse complement.
TACGAATTCGAATGTGATCACCCTTATCCAATTGATGTACAACACAAGCTTTCCAATCATCCTTCTCCTTTCTGTAGACTGCCAACGGGAAATAGGATTTATAATCGCGGTCAAATGCAAGGCTTTCATAGGTTTTATCCTGAAACCATCGGCCAATGAGAAGGAAGAAAACCAAACCTGCTAAAGAATCCATATACCCAGGTCCGGATTGTGACAGTATATCACTTGCACTTCTTACAAAAAGAACTGTGATACCAATTGCTATAGGTACGTCAAGATTAATTTGCTGCTGTCTAAAGCTTTTCCAAGCTGAAATAAAATAATCCCTTCCACTATAAAAGATCACTGGCAGCGCCAGCACTATGTTCAAATAAGAAAAAAGTTCACGCAAACTTTTTTCAGCATGGTCGATCCCAAAGTATTCAGGAAAGCTAAGCAGCATAATGTTTCCAAAACAAAATCCGGCAACAGCCAACTGGATAATTAATTGTTTGTCCAAATTTTTCTTTGGAGTTTCTTTTTCTGAATCCAGGCTTATCAGAGGCTTGTAACCAGTGGATGCCATTAGAGAAGCCACCTTGCTTAACGGAATATCTTGGACCTTAAAGTCAACTAAAACTGTTTTCTTGGCAAAGTTGACTTCAGATTTTAATACGCCAGTATCAAGTCGGTTTAGGTTTTCAAGCAACCAGATGCAGGAAATACAATGGATAGCTGGAACATAAAATTGAACGCGACTTAATCCGTTAATTTCAAAAAGCAAAAGCTTTGAAGATATTTCGGGGTTATCCAAATAGGCATAGGTCTCATCCTTGTCTACTTCTAACCTGACCCCAGGATTGGACTCAAAATCGTAATACTCACAGAGATCATTTTCATTGAGTATTTCGTAAACAGTTTTGCACCCATAACAGCAAAAGGATTTATCATTAGTTAGAAAATCCCCTTCCTTACAGGGTTGACCACAATGAAAACAAGCAACACCTCGTTGCTTGTTATTCTTGTCTGCTTTTATGAGTTGATCCGACTGCATGAAAAAACTAAATGACTGAAATCAACTCAGTTAGATTTCCAGGTCCAGATAGGGCATTCGATGTGATTCACTACATCCTCTGCAATGCTACCACTCATTAGATGGTTTAATCCCTTCCTTCCATGAGTAGACATTGCCACCATATCTCCTTTTACTTCCTTGATAAAATTAGCAACACCCAATTCTTCATTCAGGTCATTATAAACACTTAACGTAAAATCTTTTAACATAAACCGCTTTGCAAAGTCCTTCATTTTCTGACGCGTTTCTACATCAGTTCTAAAATTAGCAGGAGTGTTAATATTTACAACATGCAATTTTGCTTTGAAAAAAGCCTGCAACGCTTTCACTCGCATTGTCAATTCTTCCTCGTCATCATGCAGTGTACTTGGAAAAACAATATTCTTAATGGAAGAAGCCTTCACTGATTTCTTAATAGCAATAACAGGAACCGGAGACCATCTTACTATTTTTTCTGTATTGGATCCTACGAAAAATTCCTTTAACCCAGATGCTCCTTTGGTGCCCATTACAATCAAGTCGACTTTCTTCTTTTTAGCAAACTCACTTATTATTGGTGTAGGTGATCCGTATTCCATAAAAGTGGAAACCTTTGGCCCTTCACTAGCCCACTTGGCTTTCATTTTGGTAAAATCTTTTTCTGCCCGTTGTTTCATTTCTTTCAAAAAAGTATCTTCAAAAGAAAATGTAGGCATCATTACGTTTTCATGAATAACTGGAAGCTCCACTACATTAAGCAATAACACTTCACCCTTGCTCTGATTGGCCACCTCTACAGCAAACTTAAATGCCTGTACCGCTGAATCAGAAAAATCACATGGAACTAATATTTTTTTCATTTTTGGGGTCTTTTGGATTTACACTTGATTGTAGTCAAAAGTAGCTTGATTGCTTAAAATCCCCGCTGATTGCAATCAATGGAAAATATGATTGATGTCATACTTCGAGCCCAAAATAGCCCAGAATCACCTTAAAAGGATACCAACACCGAAAAGAAGCACAAACAACAAGGTTGATAATGCCATCTGCTTTAAATAGGGGTCTAACTCTTTGGATGGCTTCCTCGAAACGGATACTCCATTAACTAAGAAAAAAGGAACAGTAATTAAGAAAAGTAATTGCCAAACCGTTGAATAGTTAATGACAGCAAAAGCAATAGCTGTTGATAACCCTCCAATAATTAAAAACCAATGGTAGGTTATAGCCTTATCCCTTCCAATTCTCACCGGCAAGGAAAATTTACCCGCTTCTCTATCCGATTCAATATCACGAATATTATTGATGTTCAAGACACCCATAGAGAAAAACCCACAACTCATCGCTGGTAATAGGTGGTTCCAATTAACAGATTTTGTGAATAGATACAACGAACCTAACACCCCAACAATTCCAAAGAATATCAGAACAGAAAAATCTCCCATCCCAAGATAACCATATGGTTTTTTACCCACCGTGTAGGCTATAGCTGCCAGAATGCTAAGAATACCCAATCCGAAAAAAAACAAAATTGCCTCCAGGTTTCCTCCTAAAGACACTTTCAATAACCAAATACCACTCGTAAGGCACAGTACCACAAAAATAATCAATGCCCTTTTCATGGATCCTTTAGTAATAGCCCCTGACTGAACAGCACGTGAAGGCCCAACTCTTCCATCATGGTCGGCCCCATGAATAGAGTCGCCATAATCGTTAGCAAGATTTGAAAGTATTTGTAATAAAATAGTTGTGCTGGCGCAAAGCAAAAAAATATCCCACTGAAATGCTCCTACTGAAGCAGCCAGAAAAGCTCCCATGCCAATGCATGATAATGCCAGAGGCAACGTGCGAGGTCTAAAAGCGGCTATCCAGGCTTTGGCTTGCATCCAGCAAATTTAACACATCCTAACTACTCTTTACGGAGCAATGAAAGAATATCATTATCAAGGGGACTTACTTTCGCAGGAAAAAAACCAACTACCTCTCCGTTCTTATTGATTATATACTTGTTGAAATTCCAGGAAGGAGATTTTCCTGACTTTGCTTCCAACCATCGATACAATGGGTGTTTATCTTTCCCCTTCACAGATATTTTTTCAAACATCTGAAACTCAACACCATAATTCTTTTCACAAAAGGCAGCTATTTCCTCATTGCTGCCAGGTTCTTGCCATAAAAAGTTGTTAGCAGGAAAGCCTAGGATTTCCACCTCACCCCCCAATTGATCATGCAATTTTTCCAGATCAGCATACTGATAAGTATATCCACACTTTGAGGCTGTATTGACAACAAGGATATTCTTCCCTTTATACTTTGAAAAGTCTATCACCTCTCCACTTAGCGAATTTACTTTGAAGTCGTAAAAAGACCCAGCTCCATCCTGAGCGGAGACATCGGAACCAAATAATGATGATAGCATGAATACAGATATTAAGACTAAAATACCGAGTGACACCAACAGTAATCTAAACATTAATTTAAAGCTTAAGGTTTACATCAACTTTAGCAAAAACAAGGCTCACATCCTCTCTGGAACATTTACTCCCAACAACCCCATCGCCTTATTGATTACCTCCCCTACCTTCTCTGATAAAGTAACCCTTAAACCAAGTTTTTGTTCATCACTTTCTGAGAAAATTGGTATCGACTGATAAAACTGGTTGTATTCTTTGGCCAAGTCGTAGGCATAATTAGCAATAATGGATGGAGAATAACTTTTGGCTGCATCCTGAAGTCGATCAGGGTATATCGCTAACAAGCTGATTAACTTTTGTTCATTTGGCAGAAGAATATCAATGCTGGACAAGTCCTTATTTGAATTCATAGTAGCTGCCTTTCTCACAATAGAGCGAATCCTTGCATGAGTGTATTGAATAAATGGCGCAGTATGCCCCTGCAACTGAATAGACTCATTAGGATTGAACATCATTCTTTTCTTAGGATCAACTTTAAGCAAGTAAAACTTCAGTGCTCCAAGTCCAATCATTTCAAAAAGTGAGGAAGCCTCTTTCTCATTCATTTCATCGATCTTACCCAGCTCGCGCGTTTGCTTTTCAGCCTCATCAATCATTTCCGCCATCAAATCATCCGCATCCACTACCGTGCCTTCACGTGATTTCATCTTGCCTGATGGAAGATCCACCATACCATATGACAAGTGGTAACACTCCTTTGCCCATGCATAGCCTAACTTGGCCAAAATCAGAAACAATACTTTAAAATGGTATTCTTGCTCGTTACCTACCGTGTATACCTGTTTTGAAATTTTAGGAAAATCGCGATAACGCAACATGGCCGTACCGATATCCTGAGTCATATATACTGAAGTGCCGTCCGATCTCAGCAACACTTTCTCATCCAAACCGTCTTCTGTAAGATCAACCCACACAGAACCATCTTCTTTTTTAAAAAAGACACCCTGTTCAAGTCCTTTTAATACTTCTTCCTTCCCTAGCAAATAAGTCTCAGACTCAAAATAAAGTTTATCGAAGTGAACACCCATCTGTTCGTACGTAGCATCAAACCCATCGTACACCCAACCATTCATGGTTTTCCAAAGAGAAATAATCTCTTCGTCTTTTTGCTCCCACTTTTGCAGCATATCTACTGCTCGTTTCATAAGAGGTGCGGATTTTTCCGCTTGCTCCTTCTCTTGACCTTGTGCTATTAGATCAGCTACTTCCTTCTTGTATGCCTTGTCAAATTCAACATAATATTTCCCCACTAACTTATCCCCTTTCAATCCGCTGCTTTCCGGAGTCTCTCCATTTCCAAATAACTTCCAGGCGGCCATGGATTTGCAAATATGAATACCTCTATCATTAATGATCTGTACCCGATGTACCGTGTATCCATTTGCTTCGTAAATAGAGGCTACACTCCATCCCAAAAAATTATTCCTCAAATGGCCTAAATGGAGTGGTTTGTTGGTATTGGGTGAAGAATACTCCACCATGATCTCTTTGCCAGTAGATGGCAATACCCCATAATTATCACTGTTGAGAATCAATTGAAAAACCTCCACCCACACTTTATCTTCAAGCACGAGATTCAAAAATCCTTTTACTACATTAAACTGATTGATCAGCTCTGAATTATCAACTAACCACTGCCCGATTAGTGCTGCCGTTTCCTCAGGTTTCTTTTTTGAAACTCTGGTTAACGGAAAGCAAACAAGCGTATGTGAACCTTCAAACTCTGGGTTAGTAGGCTGGAGCTGAATAGTTTGCGTAGCCACACCGAAAAGAACATGAATTGCCTTTTCGATTTTTGATTTCAATAACTGATCTAGGTTCATTTTTTTTAAGCAATGCCTTTTAAACCGCAAAGAACGCAGAGGTCCGCAGAGTTAAAGCTTATTTACCAATCTTTTTATTCCATCCTTTAGCAGTACAACGTTAAAGTTCATTAGTAAGCCCAGTTTACACTTTGACAATTTCAAATAAGTAAGTACTTGAGCCAAGTGGATGTCATTCAACGATTCAACAGATTTTATTTCAACAATTACTTTCTTTTCAACAAGCAGATCAATCCGATACCCACAATCCAGTTTTACATTTTTATAAACAAGCGGCAAGGCCCTTTGCTTTTCAACCATCAGCCCAGACTGAATCATCTCGTAATAAAGACATTCTTCGTATGAGGATTCCAGTAATCCAGGGCCTAATTCCCTATGAACCCTAATCGCGCAACCAATTACTTTTTCAGAAATTTCATTCTCCGTCATGGTCTTTGCGATCCTTTGCGTTCTCAGCGGTTTGCCTTAATTACATATCCAATATATAGGCAAAGATCAGAGGAGCTACAATGGTAGCATCACTTTCAATGATATACTTAGGTGTTTCGATACTTAATTTACCCCAGGTTATTTTTTCATTAGGAACAGCTCCCGAATACGATCCATAGCTGGTAGTTGAGTCACTGATCTGGCAAAAGTAACTCCAGAAAGGAACTCCATCACGCTCCAAATCCTGATGCAACATCGGAACCACACAAATTGGGAAATCGCCTGCTATCCCACCTCCAATCTGGAAAAAGCCTATTCCATCCTTTCCAGAATTTTCAGTATACCAATCGGCCAGCCATACCATGTATTCAATTCCGCTTTTCATAGTAGAGGCCTTTAATTCACCAGTGAGGCAATAAGACGCAAAAATATTTCCCATGGTTGAGTCTTCCCACCCTGGAACCACCATCGGCATATTCTTTTTAGCCGCAGCTATCATCCATGAGTTCTTAGGATCTATTTCATGGTACTGATCCAACTCTCCACTATTCAATAACCTGAACATAAATTCATGTGGAAACAGTCGCTCTCCCTTATCTTCAGCATCTTTCCACACTTTAAATAAGTGAGATTGCAGTTTTCTAAACGCTTCCTCCTCAGGTATGCAGGTATCTGTAACTCTATTCAAATGATTTTGCAAAAGATCCCACTCTTGCTCCGGAGTAAGGTCGCGATAGTTGGGTATTCTCTTGTAGTGGGAATGAGCCACCAAATTCATGATGTCCTCTTCAAGGTTCGCGCCAGTACACGATATGATATGCACTTTGTCTTGGCGAATCATTTCAGCAAAACTGATTCCCAGCTCACCTGTACTCATGGCACCTGCCAGTGTAACCATCATCTTTTTTCCACCCTCAACATGCACCCTATAGCCCTTTGCGGCATCTACCAGAGCAGCTGCGTTAAAGTGCAGGTAATTTTTTTCGATAAACTCGGAGATGGGTCGGTTTTTGCTCATCATCAATGGATTATATTAATTAGAGGCGAAATTAAGTAAAAACGAAGAGTATAGTCGGTTAATTTTTATCAAAAAAAGACAAATAAAAACTAGTTTATCAAGTTACTATTTAGTCTTATTGCGGAAACGTTCAAAACTAAATAGACATTTAGCGGTAGTATGAATTTGAGTTTAAGATTCGCTGGGTTTACCATATTGGGGGTCATTCTCTCCCTACACTCAATCGCACAAAATGATGATGAATTTTCTCTGGTGAGAGAAGAAGATTCCATTCATATTTATGAAAGGTGGATCATTTTTCCTGACTCAGACCCACCTCAGAATGCCCGGGAAGTGAAGGGCGAATTCTTCATCAATACTTCAATCCATAAGGCATTCAAACTACTTAAGGATGAGAATAGAATTATGGATTGGCAAAAACACGTCACTGAATTCAAGGTGTATCCCATGCCGACCGACACCGCTTGGCGAGAGTACTCCTACCACGATATTCCCTGGCCTGTGAGCGATCAGGACCACTTTCTTATCTACTGTATAGAGAAAAACGAAAAAGATAAAATGTTTATCACGTTCAAAAGCACCTACGATGAAGTGGTTTCTCCAGAACGTCACGGTGTAACAAGAATGAATTTGCTTGGCAGTTGGACATTTCAAAAAATCTCCGACACAAAGATTAAGGCCACCTATCGGATCATCTCTCAACCCAGCAGCATCCCCAGGATATTCACGGATCCTGTTATCCGCAGAAATCTAATGTCTACGATAAAATCCTACATTAAAATTTTAGAAAGAAATTAATTAGCTATTCTGAAGAAGTTGGTCTGGAGGCAATGTTTTTAGCAGTAGCTTCTAATATTTCAAAAGCGCTTTCCGCCATTCTATTCTCCGTATCCAATGTAGGGTTCACTTCTACAATTTCCCAGGCACTAAGTTTAGGGCTCAATGCCAACTCTTCATTGAGTTCTTTTGCCTCCTCGACTGTAAGCCCATTAGGCACAGGAGTGCCAGTCCCTGTCGAAAAACGAGAATCAATACTATCCACATCAAAAGAAACATAAATAAGGTCACAATGCTCAAGCATTTTCAACGCTTCTTGCGCTGCCATTTTTGCGCCCATTTTCTTCACCTCCTCAGTGGTGATGAAACCCATTCCATATTTATTGATTAGATAGTTTTCAGGTTTTTCTAAATCACGAACAGCTATGTACACAAAGTCTTCAGGATAGGTTTTTGCCCCTGGGATTCCCACATTTTTAATCTGTTCCCAATATTCTATCGTCTCGTTTTTAGGGTCATTGATCTTGCATTCCAAGTTATCAATATCGCATGCCATTGCCACAGTCATCCCATGCATATTTCCAGAAGGAGTAGTATAAGGTGTATGGATATCTGCGTGTGCATCAATCCAAATCACGCCCAACCTTTTCTTTGGATTCGCCTTCTTAATACCTGCAATAGTACCATAGGCTGTGGAATGATCTCCAGCCAAAACAAAAGGAAAGTGATCATCCAGCAAAGTCTCATAAACTTCTAGGCAAACACGTTCCTCCATTATCAGGACGCCATCAATAAACTTTGCGTGAGCATGTTCTGCTCCATCGAAGAGAAGTTCGTTAACATTTTCTACCTCTACGGAATCGTATTGTCTGAATAAGTCAGATTTAAGGTCAAGGCCGGCTATTTTCATAGCCTCCACACCAAGACTGGCCCCGCGTGTTCCTGCTCCAATCTCCGACTTTACCTCGATGATTTTAATATCGTTCACTTTAAATAAATTATTGAAAAAAATGTTTTCTGCTGCTAAAAATTATCTCAAAAGCCTAACTTAGACTCTTCAGTAATCTGGCAAGGGATGCGTAATTTTAGCGGAACAGCAGGAAAATCGATCTGTCATACAGATTTAAATTTCGAATTGTAAAGATGGCAAAATTATACCAATATTGCACCCTTCCAAAACCCCTTTAGCGTGAAATGAAGAGCTACCGTGACCTAATCGAACAAACATTTGAATTCCCACAGAAAGAGTTTAAAGTATGGGAAAATGAGTTGCAGTTCAATGATGTTCCCCTTATGGATATCATTAAGGAATATGGAACTCCGTTAAAACTGACTTACCTCCCAAGGATTAGCGAAAATATTCGATTTGTACAGGCTACCTTCAATAACGCGATAGAAAAATTTAAGTATAAAGGCAATTATACCTATTGCTACTGTTCCAAGTCATCACACTTTTCCTTTGTGATGGAGGAAGCACTTAAGAATGATGTCCACCTAGAAACTTCTTCTGGTTTTGATATTCCTATAGTTCGCAGTCTTTACGAACAAGGGAAAATCTCAAAGAAAACATTTATTCTTTGCAATGGATTTAAAATGTCCAGGTATACCGACAATATTGTTGGACTTCTAAACGAAGAATTCAATTGTATACCCATTCTGGATACAATTAATGAAATTGATATCTATGAAGGTAAGGTGGATAAGCCTTTTAACGTAGGAATCAGAGTTGCTTCTGATGAAGAACCCAAGTTTGAGTTCTACACTTCACGTTTGGGTGTTAGGTACAGCGACATCGTACCGTTATACAGAGATAAAATAGAGAAAAGCAATAAGGCGTCATTAAAGATGCTGCACTTCTTTATCAACACAGGAATAAAAGACACAGCCTATTACTGGAGCGAACTTAGTAGGTTCATCTTCAAATATTGTGAATTGAAGAAAATGTGCGACTCGTTGGATTCCATCGATATAGGTGGAGGGTTTCCTATCAAGCAGTCGCTCACGTTTCAATATGACTACAAGTACATGATTGAGCAGATCGTGGAAAATATTAAGTGGATTTGTGACAAAAACAATGTGCCCGTCCCCAACATCTTCACAGAATTTGGTAGTTATACGGTAGGAGAAAGCGGAGCCATACTTTATTCTGTAGTGGATCAGAAACTCCAAAATGACAAAGAGCTTTGGTACATGATCAATGGGTCTTTCATCACCCAGATGCCAGATGCATGGGGCCTTAATCAGAAATACATTCTGCTTGCCATCAACAAGTGGGACGATCCCTATCACAAAGTAAATATGGGTGGGCTTACCTGCGATAGTATGGACTACTATAACTCTGAAGCACACACAGGTGAAGTTTTCTTACCTATCATCAATGATGAAGAACCACTTTACATGGGATTTTTTCATACTGGCGCCTACCAGGATTCGCTGGGAGGCTATGGCGGCATCCAACATTGTTTAATTCCAGCGCCAAAACATGTCCTTATTAGTCGGAATGAGGATGGAGAAATATCCACTAAGTTATTTGCTCCGGAACAAAACAGCGATTCCATGCTGAAAGTATTAGGCTACCTGAAGTAGACTAACTGTTTCTTCACCCCGTACGTATAATTTGTCTGATCACCGACAAGCATTGCCGTGCTCAGTGTTTAACTTTACGGTCTCAATAAATAATAAACTATGAAGCAACTTGTTTATCTCTTCCTTCTCTCAACTCTCATTTCTTGTGAACCTAAACAAAAGGAAGAGACTGGGACAGATCATTATGCATCATTACCGGAAAGTTTTTCAGAGGTACTTAAAGCCCATGGAGGCCTTTATAAATGGAGAAACTTTAAGACTTTAGAATACGATCTGTTACATGATGGTGACAGCACACCAACGGAACACTACACCCTTGACCTTTTAAATAGAAAAGACTTGACGGTAGCTGACACCTTCAAGATCGGATTTGACGGAAACGAAGTTTGGGTAGCTCCTAACAAAGGTGCCTTCAGTGGCCGTTCCGCTCGCTTCTATCATAACTTGTATTCTTACTTTTTAACTATACCCTTTATTGTGGCCGATCCGGGAGCAATCTATTCAGAGGACAGCCTTATGGTAGATGGCAAACTATATGATGTGGTTAATGTAGCCTTCGAAACAGGAATAGGTGACGCTGACAAAGATGCTTACAGGCTATTAATCGATCCATCCACAAAACAAATGGAGAAACTTCTCTACACGGTAACCTACTACTCAGGTGAAGCGCATGAAAATTACAATGCTTTAAGCTACGAAGATTGGATAGATGTAAGTGGAGTCAAAATGCCAACAAAATTAGTTGGGTATAAGTACAGCGATGGCACCACTGGGGACAAAAGATATGAAGTAAGCTTCGTGAATATTCAACTAAAAGAAGACAGCCCCAACCAGGACATGTTCGAAATGCCGGCTGAGGCTGAAATAGATTCGTTAAAAACTCACTAATTACCCATCATTCCCTTCACTTCTTTGAAGCTGGAGGGAATGATAAACTCACTTGCTGGTAATGATTGCTTCTTCACTTCCTTGGCCTCCATAATCATTTCCATTTCAGGCATTGACATTTGCATTTTCAAAGGAAAGCCATCTATCTCTTTATAGATAGCTGAGTTACTCATTTTTTCATCACCCATACTTCTCATGTCCATCCCCTTTAATTCTGTGGTAGCCCAAATGTACTGAGTTATCTTTTTTCCTTGTTCCGTCATCTCTACCTCGTACTTCTGACACTTATATCCCAAAATTGAACCTGACTCTGTAGTTTTGATAACCTTAGCATTGTTAGTGTTTTTATTGCCTCCTCCCAATACTGAATAAGTTTTACTTTCTCTATCTACTCGATAAGATTGCCCTTTCTCACCGAGGTATAGAATATCACCCATCATCATTCCTCCTTCCATGCGCGTAAGGCTATTCTTATTTTTAATCTTCACTATCATACTTTTAGGAAACATGTCATTCATACCTCCACCAGATGCCATCTTCATCGCCTGCTCCATTTGAGCTTTCATTTGTGGGTTAGATTCCATCATTGCCTTCATCTGAGGATCATTCATTTGCTCCTGCATTTGTTTCAGCTGTGCTTGCATTGCAGGGTCTTTCATTTGTTGTTGTGCATCCTCCATTTGCGCTTTCATTTTAGCATCTTTAATATCAGTGCTAATGGCCCAAGTTATTGTACCCTCAAAATCCTGAGCATGAACATTTACAGAAAGGGCAAAAAGGGCGATGATGATTAATTTTTTCATAATTCATTTTGGTAAAGTCAGTCACCAAATTTACAATTACCATGCCGATCCTACCCGATCTTACCGGCAGTTTTTTTAACGCTAGAAAATACCTTTAAAGTTAAGCTTACCTTAAGCCTCTCAGGCCAAGTTTCTAATACAATAGAAATAAGACGCCAATTAGTTAAGAATTCTGCGAACGGCCGCTGTTAAATCCGTTACTACCAAATCTTCCACACCACAAGTTTCATTGCCTATTAGCACCGTCTTCATTCCCAATTGCCTGGCAGGGATAAGGTCGCGCTCACGATCTCCAATCATCCAACTGAGTTGCGGGTCAATACTAAATTTTGCAATCCCCTTTTCAAAAAGCAAACTACCAGGCTTTCTTCCCAAAGACTCGGTAACCTTAGGATGGTAAGGACTGAAGTAAAAATGATCAATTAATCCTCCACACTTTTCCTGCAAATAGTTGTGACACATCTCCATATCATGCTGGGAGTAAATCCCTTGAGCAATTCCAGATTGATTCGTCACAACAATCAAAAGATACCCTGCATCCTTTAGTTGCTGTAATGCCTCCGGCACACCAGGCAATACCTTAAAATGATCCAATTGATAGGAATAGTTAGGCCTATCCTCATTCAGAACACCATCTCTATCCAAAAACACACATTTACTTTTCATTTGCTTAAAAAGTCTTTATCAAGATTAAGAAAGCCGAATTTACCCCAAAGTGGGCATTTACCCAATTGGCTGATCATGCCCTTTTCATTAGTTTTGTTGTTTACCAAAGGGTTTTCGTGAGTAACGCTATTGTCATCATCCCTACTTATAATGAGAAGGAAAACATAGGAC
>JBATLM010000290.1:0-17497 GCA_049289315.1 Cyclobacteriaceae bacterium | reverse complement strand
CAAGGCACAACACGGTTAAGCCTCCGTTGCAACGTGCGTCAAACATAACAGAGCGTTTTGATAAGTAGAAAAAACCAATTCCGACTGCAGCCAAAGCAGTAGCAATATTCCTCCATTTCCGGAATTGCCATTAGCCTTGAAACCTTAAACCTGAAACCTTCACCACTCCAATCATAAATCATAAATCATAAATTTGAAACCTCTAAAGACTGGCAACCGGTAACTAGCAACTGGTAACAAATTGAAATCCTAAATTTTAAATCCTAAATTTGAAACCTGCCTGCCTGCCGCCTTGTCTGCCGTAGCATGCGAAGGCAGAAGCTTTAGCGTAGGCAGGAAACTTTGAAAAAAATAGAGCTAGAAACTAGCAACTGGAAACCGGTAACTAACTTGAAACCTAAAACCTATTCCCACACCCTCAAACCATTGCTCGACTATCTCGCAGTAGTAATGCTATGGATCGTATTTTCCTGGTTGATAGTTTTAATCTCATTGACATACGCTTTGACCCTTCAGTTCCCAATATTCTTCATCCAACCCCGTTTAGGTAAAAATGGAAAAGTGTTCAACATGTGGAAATTCCGAACCTTATCGGTAGACGATACTAAGACTTTACAGCAAAGACGTTTTATCTTGGGTGATGTATTAAGAAAAACCAATATGGATGAATTACCCCAACTGTGGAATGTATTAAAAGGAGAGATGGCGATCGTGGGCCCCCGGCCACTTCCGGTAGAATACGATAAGCTTTTTTCACCTGACCAGCGAAGAAGATTTGTGGTGAAACCCGGTCTCACGGGCTGGGCTCAGGTGAACGGCAGACATTCCATCACGTGGAAAGTAAAATTGGAATTGGATCAGTATTATGTGAATAACAATTCATTGGGGTTGGACATGCGCATAATTTTTAAGACTGTCAGCTTGCTGTTATCTTTTAAAAAAGACCGATCTTTGGAAGAAGAAAAATTTAAGGGAAACAATTGAAGAGCATCACAATATATGGGGCAGGAGGTTTCGGTCGGGAGACTGCATTGTTGATACATCAGATCAATGACAAAAATCCTACTTGGAACATCACGGGTTTTTTTGACGATGGTTTACCCAAAAACAACGTGGTGGATGGCCTGCCCGTATTGGGTGGAATGCTGGAAGCAAAAAACCACAAGGAGGCCATGGTAATTGCAGTGGCCGACCCGGCAACAAGAAAACAAATTGCAGCACAGCTTAACGACAAGCATTTCCCGGTAATCGTTCACCCTACAGCCCTGTTGGGAGCTACGCAATACAATAGCATGGAGAGGGGCTGCATCATTACGGCCGGTGTTATGTTAACAACCCACATCAGGTTAGCCGAATTCTGTATTGTTAATTTGGGTGCTACCATTGGTCATGATGTGATGATGGGCGCATACACCACCATTATGCCGGGTTGTAGCATTTCTGGAAATGTAACGATCGGACAGGGAGTGTTGTTGGGAACAGGTGCACGCATGTTGCAAAACATCAACATCGGGGAGGGGGCCACAATAGGGGCAGGTGCGGTAGTGACCAAACCATGTCCTCCTGGTGCCACTTGGGTAGGGGTGCCGGCAATGGAGATAAAAAAGTGAAAATAGATGAAGAAAATTATTGTACAAAGGTCTCTAAGAAGACACCAAGTTCTCTTTGTGTACCTTTGTAATCCTCTGTGTTTCTTTGTGGTATAGCATTTAAGTTTTACAAAGTTCAGGTAATCTCTTTATGTAACTTAGTGATCCTTTGTGTTACTTAGTGGAATAACTAAGTTCCACTATTGTTGAAAACGCTCTTTGTGTACCTTTGTGATGCTTTGTGTTTCTTTGTGGTATAGCCTATAAGTTTTACAAGGTTCAAGTACTCCCCTTGAGTAACCTGGTGGAATAACTTTTATATGGCTCCTCAGAGGTAAAAAAACGAAAATGAATTTTTCCGATTTCAAACCGGCCCTGCGTTTCCTGTTGATTTTTCTATCCGTGTATTTTGTGCTCAATTTATTGTATGGCATCTGGATAGAAACGTTGGGTCAACAACCTGATGTAGTTACCCACTGGGTGAGCAACCAGTCCGCAGCCATCGTGAGGGCCATGGGATGGGAAGCCCATGCAGTCCCCAATCCGGATGGCCCCACCATTAGGATGACGGATGGGAATAAAACAATCCTGAATGTGTTCGAGGGATGCAACGGCCTTAATGTCATCACCGTGTTCCTGGCATTTGTCATGGCTTTTGGAGGATCCTTAAAAAAAATGCTGTGGTTTATTCCATTGGGTGTTTTGGTAATACACGGGTTCAACCTCTTTAGAATTTTACTGTTGTATTTTTTGGCGAGCAACAACTCCACCTACTTTTACTATTTTCATAAATACTTTTTTACAGCAGTGATCTACGTGGCTGTTTTTTTTCTTTGGTGGTTATGGATAATATTGAACCATGGAAAACGTGAAACAGCCGACAAGGATTAGCATGATCGCTTTTTCCATTGTATCGCTGTTCCTGGTCTACCTTTTCCAAAGGTTCAATTATGCCGGAGTTTTTTATAACATAACGGCCCTGGAAGGATTAACCCATCCCAATGCAGTGTTTGCGGTCAACCGCACCACACGATTGTTAATCAACGACTCCTTGTGCATGATCCTTATATATGCATTATTTCAAAAACGATCATATCTGAAATTATCAGGAATCATATTTGGATTTGAAGTGCTGGTGCTGCTGCCATTGTACCTTTGGGCAAAATTGTCCATGGAAGGCCCCTCAGAAATTTCTTCTCCGCTGTTGTCTCCCATTCATCGCATGATAGTCAATCCGTTGTTGATGATTGTATTAATAGCCGCCTTGTATTACCAGCAGTACATCACATCAAAAGCCAAATGAAAGCGTACAAAGTCCCCATGTCATACAATGAAATAGATGCTGCAGGTTTGCAACGGGTGCTGAACAAGTACCAGGGCATCAATCATCAAAAAATAGTGACTGATTTTGAAGGGAGGGTTTCTGAATTAGCTGGAGCACAACAGGTCGTGGCATTGAATTCCGGTACCGCTGCCCTGCACCTGGCGTTGCGATTACTGAATGTTGGTGCAGGAGATCTGGTACTGGTCTCTACATTTACCTATGTGGCCTCCGTGTCACCCATATTATATTGTGGCGCTGATCCGGTATTTATCGACTCAGAACCAGAAACATGGAACATGGATCCTGAGTTACTGGAAAAAGCCTTGTCCGAGCTGGTGAGTAAAGGGCAAAGACCCAAAGCCATCATCGTGGTACACGCCTATGGTATGCCGGCCAAAATGGTGGAAATAATGTCAATTGCTGAAAAATGGGGGGTTCCTGTCATTGAGGACGCTGCAGAGGCATTTGGAGCATCCATAAATAAGCAGTGGGCAGGTACTTTTGGACACATTGGCATCTATTCGTTCAACAACAACAAGTCCATTACCACTTTTGGAGGGGGCGTATTGGTGACGAAAAACCTCCAATGGGCTGAAAAAGCAAGGAAATGGGCAACGCACGCTCGGGAAGACAAGCCTTTCTATGAACATCGAGAACTGGGCTATAACTATGCGATGAGCCCATTATCTGCAGCATATGGCCTGTTGGAATGTGCAACCTGGAAGGTTAAAATTGATGCGAGAAGACAGGTTTTTGAGGACTGCATGGCGGCTTTGGGGGATCGTGTCACGGGCCAGCAGGAGATTCCAGGCAGGAAATCAAGCAGGTGGTTGTCAGCATTCAGGCTGTCAGAAAACAAGAATTTACTTCAACTGATTGATAATCAGGAGTTTGAAATAAGAAGGGTATGGAATCCCATGCACCGCCAGCCTCTTTTTAAGGAGGGGAAAGCCTATTTAAATAGTGTTTCTGATAGTATGTTCAGCTCCGCCATTTGCCTTCCTTCTGGCCAAATCCCCACAAGTGACTTTGAAGAAATGATTTATTGGTTACAATCTACAATCTGAACAGTATTTAACCTTGAAATAGTCTATCCTAGGCTATTTTGGTTATTTTTGTAACTTACATCAGTTATGGCTAAAAATCTGAAAGTCTTAAAATATTGCCTGGCAGTTCTTTTTATTCTAGCTGCTTCTATAATCTCCATGGGACAAAATTATGTTTCATCAGGAGCAGGTTCGGGTGCTTGGAATGATCCATTATCTTGGACTCCAAACGGAGTACCAACAAGTGCTAGTGGTACAATTACGCTCAATCACGCGATAACAGTCACTGATGCCGCAAGAAATGGTGATCAAATGACCATTAGTGGAAGTGGAAGTCTCACTATTAATAGTGGTATTACATTTACAGTCAGTGCAGGAACGGGAGATGATCTTACCATCGCAAGTGGAGGATTAGTAACAATTAATAATACGGGCACTCTTCAGATACAAAGTATCCCCGTGCCACCGCCTCCGAAAGTTGCCCTTATAAGAGTCTTCGGAAGAATAAATAATTTGGGGACCATATCAAATGCATCATCCACAACGTTAATCTTTGAATCTGGCTCTGTCTATGATCATCAATACACTACTTCAGCTGGGGCCATCCCCAGCGCTTCGTGGGATTCTAATTCAACTTGTCAAATCACCGGATATACATCCAACTCGTCCGCACCATCTGGTCTTGGTCAGGCGTTTGGAAACTTCACAATTGACACACCTTCCTTAGCTGCATATATCGATCTTAATGGTGCATTGACTACAGTAAATGGGAATCTATTAATACAAAACATACCTTCTTCATACATATACATTACATCGACAACCAATTACACTTTAAACATTGGTGGTAATTTTACAATTGATAATTCTTATTTCGGGCTAAATTCGACAGCAACAGCGACTATCAATGTAACTGGGAATGTCTTGTTTTCCAACAACAATGATCTTAATCCCACATTCGATGGCGATGTAAATTTCAATGTGGCTGGGAATTTCGAATTTCAAGGAGGGACAACTAATTTAACCTATGGTGGAGCGGGAAACATCCCTATAAATCTGGGTGGAAATTTTACGCTTTCGTCCTCCCCCACAATTAATAACGGTGGAACAGGAACTTATTTATTATCTTTCAACGGATCGGGTACTCAAACTTTTAATGCAAGTCAGGAGTTAACGGACTATAGTTTTTTGATTTTAAACGGATCGAGAGTGGATTTGACATCTGGCAATTTCTTGTCAGGCCCGGGTTCTTTCACTTTACAAGCGGGAGCGACTCTTGGTGTTGGAAGCGCTAATGGACTAGTTACTGGTGGATCTTCTGGGAATATTAGAGTAGCAGGTACGCGTACCTATACTGCAAATTCAAACATAATTTATAACGGTGCAACTCAAAACCTAGGCAATGAATGGAGTGCTTCTGGAGCGCTCAATGGAGTGGCGGTCAACTTGGAGCTTACAAATGGCACGGTAGTTACCAATAATAATATTGGGAGTACAAGTTTGGTGGGTGTCCTTACGTTGACAAATGGCCGGTTTAATATTGGCAATTCTAATACCCTTAACATACAAGGCATTTTTAATAGTACGGGTAGTGGTACCATTGGTGGTTCAACCACTTCTAATCTCACCTTTTCGGGATCTGGGATTATGGGGAATTTAAACCTTGCTTCTGGAGCGACTTCGTTGAATAACCTTACGATATCGCGTACTGAAACTTTGATTCTTGGCACCGACCTGTTGGTGGAAGGAGCGATTAGTTTGACGAATGGTGATCTTGATATTTCAAGTCGGACCTTGACCATGAATGGTTCTTCCATCGGAGGTGGACGTGGCCTGATTAGCAATTCATCTTCCAACTTAACCTTTGGTGGATCCACTTATTCTGGAGCTGTACCATTTCAGGGCTCAGGGAATCAATTGAGCGATCTGACTTTCGCAACACCAGGTGGAGCTTTTACCTGGAACAGCGCGGTAACAATTAATAACAATGTGACACTAAGTGCTGGAACGATAACTCACTCCTCGGGCTTGACCATGGGTACCAATTCAACATTTATTAGGTCAGGTGGCTCCCTGACTATTACTGATCTTGACGTGGTCACTAGCTATAACGTAACCTATACAGGTTCTGTTACTACCGGTTTGGAACTTCCAAGTTCTGCTACAGAGTTGAATAATCTTACCATTAATAGCAGTGGATCTGTAACCATGGATAAAAACATTACCGTAAATGGAAACGTAAATTTACAAGGTTCAACGTTGGTATCAGGTGGTTTTAACGTTACAATGGCTGCCGCAGGTGGGAACTGGAATAGAACTTCGGGTTCGTTTTCTGGTGGAACTGGAACCGTCATCATTGCTGGCAATACGACTATAGTTGCCTCTGGGGTAACCCCTAGTTTTAGCAACATTACAGTCAATGGTTCTCGTACACTAACCTTTCCCACTGGAAACATAAACATTGGAGGAAATTTGGTCAATAATGGCACTATTACCCCAAGCACTAGCACGGCCATTTTTAATGGCACCACTACCATTTCTGGTTCCAGTGCAACTTCACTTAATAACGTTACAGTAAGTAATTCATTAGTAGCTCCATCGGTGCTAAACATTGCGGGCAACTTTGTCAACAATGGTACATTCAACAGCAACAATGGATCTATTACTTTTAATGGGAATACAACTGTCTCGGGAAGTAATCAATCTAATTTATTCAACGTCACAATTGCGGGCATACTAACTGCACCTTCTTCTACCTCACTTGGGATTGCGGGAAATCTCACATTTAGTAGCGGGACTTTCAATAGCAACAATGGCACCGTTCTATTTAATGGGACTGTTGCAGCGCAATCGGTCACTGGATCAGCACTCACATTTAATAACATTATAGTGAGTAATGGAGTTGCTCCTGGACTAAGCATCAACAATACCTCAAGACTTAATGGAACATTGACACTTTTGGGAAGTGGAAAGTTTGATGCTGATGGTTCTGGCTCAGGTGTTTTTATAGTAAGCTCTACTTCGCAAACTGCTGGTGGTCGTATAGCCAATTTGACTACACCCGGCAATCTTGTTGGTGATGTCACTGTTGAGAGATACATTCATGGTAAGACTGGTGGTGACTACCGCTACCTTGCAGTTCCCGTCACTAATGGACACTTAGGCATGTGGGTAAATAATATTGGAGTAACAGGAAATTTCAGCGACAGAAGTACCAATCCTCCATTTAACAACATACTTAATTCTGGAAATACCGATCCTTCCGTTCAAACGTACAATAGCACCACTCAGGCTTACAGCGATGTCAATGGAGCGGGAGGACTAACTTCAGCGACTTCCTTAAGCAATGCCATTGGTTATGCCGCTTATGATTACCTGGATGGTGCTGTGACCGCGTCTTATCGAGGGCCAATAGGGAAAGGATCTGTAGCTGTGACTATTTCCTCAACCAATAATAATTTTAACCTGGTCCCCAATCCGTATCCGTCAACTATGGACTGGGATAATGTGACTAAAACCAATGTCAATAACGCCATGTATCTCCGTGTTGATCCTAGTGTGTTTTCTTCTTATGTTGGAGGAGTCGCAAGCAATGAACCATTTGTTGGATGGACTGGTGAAGTAGCAACGGGGCAATCTTTTTGGGTGACTTCCAATGGTTCTGGATCAACTTTAACTTTTAAGGAAGGTGACAAAACGGGTAACCAGTTTTATTTCTTAAGGACAAAGGCCGCTGATAATTATTTCAGGATGAGTTTGATCTCCTCAACAGGAGTTAAGGACGAGTCGGTATTGCGATTTGCTGATGAAGGTACCGATGGGTTTGATGCTGAGTTCGATGCAATAAAGCTGAGAAATGGAAGCGATCCGTACTTGCCAATGATCACCAAAAGTGAGTTCTTAAACCTTTCTACTTATTTGGATGGTGACAAAACTGAATTCGCAATCAATACGATTGGTAAATTGAATGTGCCAAAAATTGTGAGGATGAATATTGCCGATGTTAAATTAGGTGCTTATTCACTCTCATTCAGTGACCTATCATTAATGTATGAGCCTTATAATATTGTACTCGTTGATACTTATTTGAATAAGGAAACAGATATATCAGAGGGGACAATTTATGAATTTAAGGTGAATCAAAATTTATTCTCTTATGGAAGCGACAGATTTCATTTAAGGATCAATGGCGAGCCGGCCAGAGAATTGGAGTTGATAAATGATGGCATCAGGGTGTTTCCAAACCCAACAACTGATTTCATTCAAATTAGTTTGACTCCAGATCAGGAAAGTTCACTAAAGTCGATTGCGTTGGTTGATCTAATTGGAAATACAATAGTCAATAGCGAATCAGATTCCAACTTGTTACAACCAGGTATTAAGACCATTGATATGCGAAATCAATCAACTGGATTGTACATATTAAATATTAAATATGGGGATCGATTGAAATCAACCAAAATAATTAAGAAGTAGATTCATGCGATCGTATATACTGGCTTTAACCTTAATCCTTATTTCAATGGTTGCTTTTGGTCAGCCAGGAGACCCAAGTGGAAATCCTACTGTTCCAATAACTGGAATAGAAATTCTATTGGCTGGAGGAGCATTGTTGGGCTTTAAAAAACTGATGGGAAAGTCAAAACAAAAATAGGTTGATAGTTCAGCTGATTAAAAACCTTAGAATTCTTCCTAGATGGGTCATTATTTTTATTGACCTTTTTTTTATTGCTTTCAGTACCATACTGGCCTACTTGCTCCGCTTTAACTTTAGCATTGCTGAACTCAATGCCAATCATTACTGGGAAGGCGTCCTGTTGTACACTGGATTCGGATTATTGTCAATTCTCATTACAAATAGCTACAAGGGTATTATAAGATATACGGGAATCGAAGATGGCAGTCGCATCTTTTACATGGTGATGTTGAATTTGGTATTGGTCTCGGTAACTAACCTGATCCTGTTTTATAACATTCAGCAAAACCTGATTCCATATTCAGTCATTCTGATCACATTCCTTTCTAGTTTTCTTTTCTTGTTTAACTACAGGCTCCTTGTAAAATATGTTTTCTCTTATTACAAGCAAGCGATATTGAAGAACTTTCGCGTTCTGATTTTTGGAGCAGGCCAAACAGGTATTGTAACCCGCCATGTAATCAACTCTACGCCAAGGATGCAGGTAGTTGGTTTTTTGGAGGATGATATCCATAAAGTAGGGAAGGTGTTGGATGGGATTAAAATATTTGATGCCAAAGCACCAGGGCTAAACCGATTAATCTCAGACTTGGGTGTAGATGAACTCATCATCACGGCCAAGGAGCTATCGCTGGAAAGAAAAAATGAGATGGTAGACGTTTGCATTCAGCACAAAGTAAAAGTACGCACTGTTCCTCCAGTGGGGAAATGGGTGAGAGGGGAACTTAGTTTTAGCCAAATCAAAGAAATTAATATTGAGGAGTTGCTGGGGCGTGAATCAATCAGGCTCAACAGCGAAAATGTTGAAAAGGACTTGTTGGGTAAATGCGTGATGATTACAGGGGCTGCAGGATCCATTGGTTCAGAAATAGCCAGACAGGTGATGCAGTTCAAACCCGAACGGGTGGTGCTGGTAGATCAGGCGGAATCACCATTGTATGATATTGAACGTGAAATTCGCTTAACCCATAGTCAGGTCAGTATTATTTCTCACTTGGCCGATATTACTGTGGAAGAAAGAGTTGATCATATTCTTAAGGAGTTTACGCCTGATCTGATTTATCATGCAGCCGCTTACAAACACGTGCCCATGATGGAGAGTAACCCTTCTGAAGCTGTAACGTGCAACATTCTGGGGACTAAATTATTGGCCGACCTGGCAGTGAAATACAAAGTCAAAAAGTTTGTGATGATTTCTACCGATAAGGCAGTCAACCCAACCAATGTGATGGGGTGTTCTAAACGCATTGCAGAAATCTATGTGCAGTCCCTTAATAACTATCAAGTATCGACCAACATAGGGAAAACGGCCTTTGTGACTACTCGCTTTGGCAATGTTTTGGGGTCAAACGGATCTGTGATTCCCCTATTTAAAAGTCAGATTAAAGAGGGAGGACCGCTTACGGTAACCCATCCCGACATCTCAAGATTTTTTATGACCATTCCTGAAGCATGCCAATTGGTATTGGAAGCAGGTACCATGGGGAGAGGCGGTGAGGTTTTTGTATTCGACATGGGCAAGTCAGTTAAAATACTGGACCTGGCAAAAAAGATGATTCGCCTTTCTGGATTGGAACCGGAAAGGGATATCAAAATTATTTTTACAGGGATAAGGGAAGGGGAAAAGTTATATGAAGAACTGTTAACAACCTCAGAGAATACACTACCTACGCATCACCCCAAAATCTTAATTGGTAAAGTGAAAGAATATTCATACAAAGAGATCAATAACTACATCGAGTTATTTGATGATCTGGTCTATGATAAAAACGAATTGAAAATGGTAGCGCTGATGAAGGAGTTGGTTCCGGAATACCGCAGCAATTACTCCCGATACGAAGTGCTGGATAAATAATTTATCTTGATTGTAGTAAGGGAATGACCAGTCGCTTTCAAAAGAACTATCTGTAATGTGCCTGAGATTTAAGGGGTGAAGGTAATTCAAACAACCTAATACCTTCTGTGCTCATCAGTGCTATCTGTGAGAAATGCAAACGTCAGCCGTAGTCAAAGTCTATCACCCAAATTAGTGATCCAGCAATTGTAGGGGCGATGCCAACTCAACGATCTATAATCTGTGTTTATCTGTGCTATCTGTGAGAAGGATAAATAACTGCTAACGCTTTAAACCACCGCGCTTGTTATAGCGATAGAAAGATTTTCGCTTGTTTCTGTTAAGCTTCTTTTGTCGATTGTTAATACCAAAAAAATCATCGGGTAAATAATATTCGATTTTAGCGGTAAACAGAAAATACCCGTCATCATTGCTAGGATTACCCCTTTGTGTACCGGCTGGAGCTGCCGTAAATCCAAGTTCAGGTCTTCTGTCGGCCAGTGCAGAAGCCACAGGGTCACTAAATGAAGCTGGATCAATGTGTTGATTACTCACATCATCCAGGTAATCAGTAAATAATTTACGGTAGCCGCCCTCAAATGCAATATTGAAAAAAGGACCAGCTTTAAGTCGTAGCCCAACTCCAACGGGTATCACAGGTGTGATTCTGCTATATTTCTCTCCCTCCAATTGCAAGGGTTGTAGCGCAACCTTTTGTCCTTGGTACTCCGTCTTAGGGTTGAAATAGGTCACACCTAAACCAGCGAAACCGTAAAGATTAAACCCTGGACGCTGATAAAACCGTTGTCCTTGTGGGAAAAAATTAACGATTCCGGTAGCGTTAACTTCAAAATTATTGGAAACAAAAGATAGGTTTCTTTTTACACGACTGCCATCATCTGCCTCACTATCCGATCCTTTTAACTGATACCAGGTCACCTCACCCCTTAATGCAATGCGGTTGCTAAGATAATACTGTAAACCAACGTTTACGGTTGGCTTTGCGTCAATATAATCACCTGGGTTGGCCAACTCTCCAAAATACGTTGAGGTTCCTATACCACCTATTGCCATAATAGATCGCTCTCTTCTAATAGCATAGAAGCTTTGCGCATCTGCATAGGAGGCAAATAAAATGATTAGGAATACGATGGAGCCAGCTTTTCTCATAATAAGGCCTTAAACCACTAATTTATGCAATATAAGCCAATAAGGAAACCCTGTAATTACCCTAATACCTCTGTAATCTTACTTGCTGCATCTTTCAGAAGAATTGCAGAGAACACTTTCAGTCCGGATTCCTTAATAATCTTAGCTCCTTCTTCCGCATTAGTGCCCTGTAAGCGCACAATGATGGGTACAGGTATATTCCCCACCTTCTTATAAGCTTCTACTACACCGCTTGCTACACGGTCACAGCGTACAATTCCTCCAAAGATATTGATCAGGATCGCCTTAACATTAGGGTCTTTTAAGATGATCCTAAAGCCGGCTTCTACAGTCTCTGCATTGGCCCCACCTCCTACATCAAGGAAGTTGGCGGGTTCACCACCTGAAAGCTTAATAATGTCCATAGTAGCCATGGCCAAACCAGCTCCATTCACCATGCAACCTACGTTTCCGTCCAGTTTCACGTAATTAAGGCCCGATTTCCCGGCTTCCACCTCCAAAGGGTCTTCTTCCGCAATATCCCTTAATTCTTCTAAATCTTTGTGTCTGAATAATGCATTGTCATCTAGGTTAACTTTAGCGTCAACAGCAAGAATCTTGTCGTCTGAAGTCTTTAAAACAGGATTGATCTCAAACATGGAGGCGTCTAGCCCAATGTAGGCAGCGTACAAAGAGTTGATGAACTTTACCATTTCTTTGAAGGCCATACCTTCCAATCCCAGTGCAAAAGCGACCTTGCGAGCCTGAAAAGGCTGTAATCCCATCATAGGGTCAATCCACTCCTTAATTATTTTTTCCGGAGTTTCAGCAGCCACATCCTCTATGTTCATTCCTCCTTCAGTAGAAGCCATGATGACAGGCCTGCTGGTGGCACGATCCAATAGGATACTCATATAGTACTCCTTTGGCTCAGATGCGCCTGGGTAGTATACGTCTTCTGCGATAAGTATTTTGTTAACGACTTTACCTGCAGGACCAGTTTG
Source organism: Cyclobacteriaceae bacterium (assembly GCA_049289315.1). Taxonomy (GTDB): domain Bacteria; phylum Bacteroidota; class Bacteroidia; order Cytophagales; family Cyclobacteriaceae; genus ELB16-189. The sequence goes on along the minus strand of JBATLM010000290.1, from coordinate 4,855 downwards.
ATGGGTAACCAAAGTCCCACCCAATATGGCTTTGGACTTCTCCATCACCTCGTCTATGCTTTTGGCAAGAACCACACCATGGGAGCCTGTCTCCTTTACCTTACCTTTTCCACGTCCACCGGCATGAATTTGAGATTTCACTACAAACCACTTCGTTCCAGTCCCTGTTTGAAGTTCTTTGGCCGCAGCCACTGCCTTATCAGGGGTGTCTGCTACTATGCCTCGCTGAATAGCAACTCCATATTTTCTTAGAATCTCTTTGCCTTGGTATTCGTGTATGTTCATGGATGTGTATTTTTGGGGCAAGCTACTTTTTTTAGCGCTTTTATCCCAAAATTGTTATTCCGAATAGCAATTTTTGGTTTTTAATGAATTAAACCCAACGCAATGCTCAAGGCTGTAGAAGTGCAAAAATCATACGGATCACTCAAAGTACTCAAGGGGGTTAATATTCAGGTAGAAAAGGGTGAAGTTGTCGCTATTGTAGGTGCTTCAGGGGCAGGAAAAAGCACCTTATTGCACATTCTAGGAACATTGGATGCACCGGATCAAGGAAAGGTGTATGTGGGGGGTAAGAATTTGTTTGAAAATGGAGTGGGCGATCTCGCAAAGTTCAGAAATAAAAATATTGGCTTCGTATTTCAATTTCATAACCTGCTCCCTGAGTTTTCAGCACTTGAAAATGTGATGATGCCTGGTTTGATTGCAGGTACCGATGAAAAAACAGTAAGGAACAAAGGACTTGATTTACTAAACCTTTTAGGGTTGGGTGATCGGTACGATCATAAGCCTTCGGAAATGTCAGGAGGGGAGCAACAAAGAACAGCCGTTGCCCGGGCGTTAATCAACTCACCATCTCTCGTCTTCGCAGATGAGCCCAGCGGCAATCTCGATTCAAAGAATGCTGCTGACCTGCATCAATTGTTTTTCAAACTGAAAAAAGACTTAGGTCACACTTTTGTGATAGTTACCCACAACATTGAATTTGCCAACATGGCCGACCGTAAACTGGAAATGAAAGATGGGGTGATCATATAAGCCGTCATTGCGAGCCTCCAGTTGGCGGAGAAGCAATCCCCAACAATTGAGAAAAGTATTTTTCAAAGTATTCGCTTCAACTACCTGACTGGAGATGAGAAAAAACCGTCATTGCGAACTGAAGCCAAGATTGTGCGGTGGCGTGAAGCAATCTCCAAAGTAGATGAGGCCATGAAGCTTGAATTTTAAACTTTAAACCTGAAACTATTTAACCAAGATCAACTACCTCCTCAACTTCTTGAATCTCCACCAACCCTTTCTCATTAATAGACGTGAGCTTTATTTTTTTAGTAGTGTTGATCAATAGTGGATCATACTTCGCAGTTACCCTAATGTAATTTTCAGTAAACCCCTGCATCATTCCATGCGCTACATCATTTTCGAAAAGTACAGTAAACTCACTACCAATATGCGAGTTGTAAAAAGCCCTTCTCTTTTTCTCTGATAAAATATGCAGCATTTTAGATCGTTCTGCTCTTTGTTTTGGTGGAACAACATCACCCATCGTGGCAGCAAGGGTGTTATCTCTCTCTGAATAAGTAAACACGTGCAGGTACGATATATCCAACTCGTTCAAGAGCTGGTAAGTAGCTAAAAAATCTTCATGAGTTTCTCCGGGAAAACCAACAATTACATCAACACCTATGCAACAATGCGGCATGAGAGATTTGATCTTGTCGACCCGCTCCTGATAAAGTTCGCGTTGGTACCTTCTGCGCATCAATCCTAGAATTTTATTCGATCCGGATTGTAAAGGGATATGAAAATGAGGAACAAATTTCTTTGACTGCGAAACAAACTCAATGATCTCGCTGGAGAGCAGGTTGGGTTCAATGGAAGAGATGCGGAAGCGGTTAATATCCTGTACGTTATCCAGTGCTTTAATCAAATCGATAAATTGTTCTACTCGCTTCCCATTTTGCAAACCAAAGTCTCCTGTATTTACACCAGTAAGCACAATCTCCTTTACGTCATTGCTGGCTATTTCTTCCGCTGCTTTAATAATGTTTTCGATACCATCACTTCTGCTGCTACCGCGCGCAAGGGGGATAGTGCAAAATGAACAGGTGTAGTCGCATCCATCCTGAACCTTAAGAAAAGTGCGCGTCCTATCTTGTATAGAGTAGGCGGTATTAAATTGTTTCACCTCCGTTACATCAGAGTCAAAAACTTTAGGTTGGGGGGGGCGGACAAACCCATCGAGTAATTCTACCAAACGGAATTTTTCAGCGGCTCCCAATACTGCATCGACACCTGGGATTTCGGAAATTGCTTTAGGCTTTAATTGTGCATAACAACCAATAATGGCCACATAGGCATTGGGTGAGATACTGCGGGCCTCTCTGACCAGCTTGTGGCATTTCTTGTCTGCATTTTCGGTTACAGAACAAGTGTTGATAATAAAAATATCGGGGGTATCCGTGAAATCGACCTTTTTATACCCTTTGTCCTCAAAATTCCGGGCAATAGTAGAGGTCTCTGAATAGTTCAGTTTGCAGCCAAGGGTATAAAATGCGACCTTTTTCATATTTTGTGCAAAGATAACACTATCGTCATTACTAGTAAATTTTGAATTACCTGAAGAGGCTTGTACGAATTGGTCCATCTAGGATATTAGCATTACTAATTTCCGTTCATTTAGTGTTTTCATTAATCTTAGTTTTATTTCGCCCACCCTTGGGAGTAAATAAAATTGTAGACACCTATAGGCGCTACTTGCTTCCTGGGCCTTTTTTTAGCGAGAAGACCATCGATCATACGACCCTGCTGAACGTTTCATGGAAAGAAAACGGTGAATGGGTAACACCTCTTAATCCTACCTTAATTCATTTTAATAAATTTTTTTCAAGCTGGAATCCCACCCAACTTTACAGAACAAGACTGGAAAGAAGTATCTACGAGGATTTTCAATTGGCCTCAGAGTCAAATCGCATTAATGATTTAAGTTACAAGTTAAAAGATCTTAGAGAATATTATTGGGAAGATAATGACCTTCAACCGGATGTGGATTCTATAACATTCATCTTCTTAAGAAGAACACAAAGCAATTTTCAAGTCACTACCGACACATTACAAACCATTAGCTTTTGAAGTTCCTACTATATCCATACTTAGAAAATGACATTGCTAAACCGAAGGAAAAGCTGTTTTGGATTAGCTTTTTTTGTAAAGCACTCTACGGATTCTTGATGATCAAGCTAATATTTCTTATTCCGATAACTAATGATTTAAATGAATTTTATCCATTTGCTTTCAACACAACTTTAGACGCCATACTCTATGCACCTCTAAAGATTTTCCAAACGGGTCACATGATATTCTTCACCTTATTTGCCTTGCTGTTGATCAGTGGAATAATTCTAGAGATCAATTACTTCTCTGCTCTCTTTATTTTTTGGTTCTCTTTTTCTTTTAGCAGGCTGACCTTCCCAATAAATAATGGTTCTGATTCTGTTTTAAATCTCTTTTTAATGATAACTATCCTGCTTCCAATGAAACCTTGGTTGTTTAGCAGGAAATGGCAGGCCCAATTATCCAATGCGGCACTGCTTTTGGCACAAATACAGGTAGCACTTATTTATTTTATTTCAGGGTATGATAAAATAGGGAGTCAAGCTTACCGTTCAGGGGCAGCAATTCATTCGATCTCAAATCTGACGTTTCATAGTAATTCTTTGATTCACGTCAGTTTAAGCGAGTTTCAATGCTTTGTTATTAGCTGGCTCATCATCCTATTCGAACTTGGATTCTCCATCTTAATTTGGTTTAATAAATTACGTGTTCCTATGTTAACGCTAGGGGTGCTGTTTCACTTGGGAATAGTTTTCTTTCTGGGACTTGCTGACTTTGGTGTCGTAATGATTTTATGTTACGCCCTGTTTCTGCCGATCCAGGAGGAGTCAGCAAAGAAATTGGTCATGGCTAATGGTTAGATGGCCAATGTCCTTCTATGATAATTGATCTGCCCTCGATGGTAAGTGAGATGAGCAAGCAAGTGGATGAGAAAATATTCTGTGGTCATGGGTTGGCCAAATACTTCTATAGGGTAGGTGGCGGCAAGTTGATCAGCATCCAGATGAGTAAATGCGTTAGTAATCGCTTTTTTGGTAGCTTCAATTTGTAGCAGCAATTCTTCTTTGGGTATGTCCTTGTCAGCAAATTCGGCCTCTCGGTTTCTTACGTAACCGTTGTTCCCCAGGATAGCTCCAATGAAGTGCTGTAAGTTCCCACAAAGGTGCAGACAAAGGTTGCCGCCTGAGTTATTAATGCCCTTGCTAGTGACCCATAGTGATGCCTCGGTAGTGTAGGAGGTGATTTCTTGTTTCAGCACATCAAGGTCGCGGAGAAATAATTGATGAAGGTTGTTAAGGGTTGAATTCATCATGTTAATTGTTTTTCAATGTTTTTGATTTTGGCTTCAAGTTGCGTATTGACCTCGTCAAAATCAGCTTTATTTTTTAATTCAGCGACCACACTGACATAGAACTTAATTTTAGGTTCTGTGCCGGAAGGACGGATAGAAACTTTTGTATTGGAGTCGGTATAGTACTGAAGCACATTCGATTCGGCTAAATCAATTTTCCTTGAGTTTCCACTTAATACATCCAATTCAACACTGGATTGGTAATCCAGTATTCTGGTTATTCTTTCACCATTCAAGGCTGATGGTGGACTATTCCTAAAGTTATCCATCATGGTCTTTATTTGCTGCGCGCCATCTGCACCTTTTCGTACAATATTGATTAATCCTTCTTTGTAAAAACCGTAGGTCTTATAAATGTCAATTAACCAATCATAGAGGGATACGCCTTCATCC
>JBATLM010000289.1:0-8588 GCA_049289315.1 Cyclobacteriaceae bacterium | reverse complement strand
AGGTACACCCGTTTTAGTGGGTATAAGGGGTGGCCTCCAAAATCCTACCCTGGATGCGCAATTGGCAACGCACGGGTTGGACTTTATGGATTATATCCAAATGGTGACTACCAACGTGGCCATTATGCATGCCATCGCAGGTACGCTTATGCCTACACTTATGGTTTGTATGATGACTCGTTTCTTTGGTGAGAAAAAGTCATGGAGAGAAGGGCTGGAAGTATTTCCATTTGCATTGCTGGGTGGGCTCGCCTTCACTATTCCTTATATGCTTACAGGCATCTTTTTAGGACCAGAATTTCCGTCCTTATTAGGCGCATTGGTGGGTATGCCAATTGTAGTGTGGGCTGCTAAAAAAGGTTTTTTACAACCTTCAAAACTATGGGCATTTCCTTCTAAAGATGCTTGGCCATCTAATTGGATGGGAAAGCTAGATCCTGGCAATGAAACCAAAAAAGAAACTAATCTTACCCTCGCGCGTTCGTGGGCGCCCTACCTAATGGTGGTCTCCTTGCTAGTGCTGACCAGACTTTCTCAGCTTCCTATTAAAGGATGGCTGTCCTCTTTAACCATACAGTGGAACGAGATCTTAGGCACTTCAATCTCTGCTTCAAGTGCGCCCCTGTATCTGCCTGCTTCTATACTATTCACGGTATGTTTAATTACCATTTCCTTTCATCGTATGAAGGCCATTCAGGTACAATCTGCTTTTCGCGAAAGCGGTAAGATGATTTATGGCGCAGGGTTTGTTTTGCTTTTTGCTGTGCCTATGGTGCGTATTTATATCAACTCAGGAATTAATATAATTGGCTTGGAGGGTATGCCTATCGTAATGGCAGAGTGGGTGGCCGTAAATGTGGGAAATGTATATCCGCTGTTTGCTCCATCGATAGGGGCGTTAGGTGCCTTTATTGCTGGAAGTAATACGGTGAGCAATCTGATGTTCAGCTTCTTTCAATTTGGCGTGTCCGAACGTTTGATGATGCCGACCACTATCATAGTAGCCCTTCAGGCTGTTGGGGCAGCTGCGGGTAATATGATTGCCATACATAATGTGGTTGCGGCCTCGGCCACGGTTGGGTACCTTGGTAATGAAGGTATTGTATTGAGAAAGACCATTATCCCCACGATCTATTATTTAATAATAGTAGGCATAATGGGCTTGGTAGCTATATCTATCCAGGGAGCTTAATTCTTCAATTAAATTTCAGCTCAAATTGTTTAGAGTCAATCCGTAGCAATACGGACAAAATTTCAGTATCAATCTGGATTGAAACGGACATTTAATAGATGGACCTTAGAAGTGCGAAATGCAAGTCCTTTGTCATTCGTATGGTTCTAAATATAAGTCGGTTTTAAAAATACACCTATGAAAAACTCAAGATCGCTGACAATTCTCCTGTTATTATTCCTATTTGCTCAATCTTTATCTGCTGGTGTAAACGAAGATCTGGTAGCAGCTATTGAAGTTAAGAATACTGAAAACTTAAAGGCTGCACTCGAAGCCGGGGCAGACCCCAATTTTGAATTTGAGCACTACCTAATGTGGCAATTGAATAGAACCCAATTCGAAAAATTCACTCCACTTATGCTGGCCAGTGCCATGGGCTATTATGATGGCGTATTGCATTTATTACATGCCAAAGCCAAAGTAAATGAGACAGCCAAAGGAGGTGTGAGTGTCTATTTTGAGAGAGTGCCAGTGAAATCTGTTAAAAATGTTACTGCACTGCATCTAGCAGCAGGAAATGGGCATGTGGAAGTAGTCAAATTGTTGATGATACAAAAAGCGCATGAAAAGTTAATCATGATGGAGGTTAACGCTCAAACTGCCGCTGCAGCCAAAAAGTATGTAGTATTCGTAAAAGGCATTGCCAATTTTACGCCCAAGAAATGGGCTGCTGATAATGGCCATGACAATATAGTAGCCTTGTGGAAGGAAGCTAAAAAAGCGCAGTGGATGAAGGATGGACTTCCTTCAACAGATTAAGTGTATCGCAAATACTAAGTCATGAAAGTTTCATCTTTGTTTACAAAGTTATACTGGAAAAAATGTAGCTGTACACTCGCTCTCTTGGGTGTGTCAATCGGATTGCATGCACAATGTCTGATTGTAATGCAAGGACAAAAAATTCAGTTGGTTTCTAAATCGTATGCCAACCCATTACCACTTACTGAAAAGAAATGGGATAAAATGAAGCAGGAGCAACGAGATGAGTTGATTGATAAACTAAACATGAGTATTCAGAAAGGGGAAGTAAAACCATGGATGAATTTAACCTCCAATTTTGAAATTACTGAAGTGAATAATTCATCACCTATTTCGTCTTTCACCCTGAAGGCGACAGATGGAACCTATGAATACGAAACCACTAATTATTGCGCATCCGACACCATGCATTTGGTCAGAAATGCAAACGTGGTATATAGTGTACTTAAGGGTGATACACTTGGGTTTGCCATTCAAGGCGTAGCCAGAATACCCAATAAGCTAAAAGTGGGCGATCACATACCTTCTTACAATGATTATGCAATCACGTTTCCTGAAACGTGGACGAAAACAGTTAAAGAATCCGTGAAAGCATTTAGCTATACGACCACGGATAATAAAGTGGGTTATTACCAGGACAGTAGATCAGGGGCCTTTTCGCATGGAGAATTTAAGGTAACTGAACGACATGATGTCTATCAAACCATCAGTCATAAGCTGAAGATATCTGAGAACATTGAAAATTTGACCATCAATTACTTTGTGGCTAAAGTTACAGCTCAGGAGGAAATCACTGTTGGATCTAAAACCTACAGTGCCTTTGTAATAGAATCAGAGAGCTGGAGCAAAGGAGGTATGGTCAGGGATTATGACGCAGAAAACAAAACGATAGCCATAGAGCAACAGGCTAAGTTTGATGCGCTCATGGATAAGCATATGGAGTGGACTACTAAATCCGGATATACCAATGAACTTGGATACAAGGTCAGCTATAAAAAAGAATGGTTTGTTCCGGGATATGGACCCGTTAAAATAGAAGTTCATGATCAGTTTGGTGCTATTCAAACCTACATAGACATCGTATTGTAACACCCTCTCTTGAAGATGATCCACTAGGGCTTTTTCTTGATCCTTTCAGGATCAACCAGCCCATACTGAAAGGCAAATTTCATCAGTCCTACAAGCGTTTTTACTTTTGTTTTGCTGAGGATATTTTTTCGGTGTGAGTCTACCGTTCTTTTGCTGATGAAAAGTTTCTCAGCAATTTCTTCACTAGATAACTCATCGGTGATTAGCAGCAGTACCTCAAGCTCACGCTCAGTGAGTTGTTCAATGGCTTCTTCCTTCTTTTTGTCTTGCTTTACTTTGTCAAGCATCAGTGACATCACTTCGGTACTGTAAAAGGTGCTGTTATTATTTATTCGTTGCAGGGCGCTGAGCAATTCTTGCTTTCCTGTATTTTTCAAAATATAGCCCTCTGCCTCCGACATGAGAATTTCACTGATCGTCTCCCGGTTGCTGTGCATCGACAATACCAGTATCTTAATTATCGGAAAATGTTCTTTTACTTTTTTTATGAATTCCACACCACTCATCTCAGGCATATTGAGGTCGGTGATGATGATGTCAATCTCAGTATTATCTAGTATCTCTAATGCCGCTATTCCACTCAACGATTCTGCGACAACTTGAAATTCAGTTTGGTCAGCGAGTAAAGCCTTCACGCCATCAATAAGCATTTGATGGTCATCTACGATCATCAAATTCACGGGTTCATTCATACTGGTATTCTCATTATCACTGATGTTCCTTTGTTGGGATAAGTTTCAATATCAATTTTTCCACTGATCATTTCTATACGAGAATTTATATTTCCCCACCCAATCCCCGTACCATCGCGATAGTGGTGTACGTCAAATCCCTTTCCGTCATCCCTAATCACAATTTCAAATAGTGTTGATCGTACTAAAATTGATATCCAAATGTTACGAGCCTCTGAGGATTTGATGGCGTTGTTAAGTATCTCCTGAATGATCCGATATGAGGATATTGCTAGCGTTTCAGAAATTATAAGTTTTTCTTCCGGTAAATTTAAATGAATGTTGAATGAGCCGGCATCGTTAATCATATGAACTTGTTCTCTTAGGGCAGATTCCAACCCAATAGAGACAAGCGCATTAGGCATCATGTTGTGTGAAATCACCCGCACCTCGTTTACTGCACTATCTAGCAATTTTAGTGAGTTATCTATTTGTTTAGAAGGCGAATTATTGTCATTTCCTTGCAGTGCCGCAATGTTAAGTCGTGCAGAAGAAAGTAGTTGTCCGAGGCCATCATGAAGTTCCGTTGCAATACGCTTTCTTTCTCTTTCCTCTCCCTCAATCATTGACTTGAACCTTACTTTTTGATTTTGTGAACGTTCTTCAGCAATGCGGGTCTTTTGCTTTAATTTCATCCTGTTAATGATCAAAAAGCCTATGATCAAGAGTGTGATTAAACCTAGGATGGCAATAAACAGCCTGGTCTGAATATCTTGAATTCTAGATTCATTCAACTCATTTTCAAGTTTAAGGAGTGATATCTCTTGCGTTTTTTGTTTTGTGTTATACCGGAAAGTAAGCTGTTGAATTGTTTTTTGATTTTCGACTTTCATTGCTTCTTGATATAGGTCATGATATGCCAAATAATTGCGCATCGCCTCTGCATCTTGCTTATTACTCATCGCAATACTATACAGTGCATGGTAAGCTTCACCTACTTTTTCTTTTGTGCTTATCTCCTTGGATAATTTTATTCCTTCATCCAAAAACTTCCTTGCTTTAATTTGATCACCTATAGTGAAGTAAAGTTGCCCTAACTCAATAGCTGACAGTGCTTTTTTTTGATCTCTCCTGTACAATGGATCAGTCTCATCTCTGACCAGATCATAATATAATTTCGTGTAGTAAAAAGCGGAATCAAAATTTCCTAATAGCTTATGTGACTTTCCTATGTTGCCCAATAGACTAGCATAATTGTTTTTCTTCACATTACTTGTTGCTTTCAGTGCTAACAACTTGAAGTATAGAGCGGAATCGTAGTTTCCTTTTAAGTCATAGATATTTCCAAGATTTAGGTTAGCTTCTGACTGGTAATAGGAAAAGTTGTACTCGATCGCTAGTCGCAGCATCTTCTGACTCCATTCAATTGATTGATCTAAATTTCCACTTAGTTCGTGAATACTGGCCGCGGTACTCAATGCTTCAAGAGTCCCAGGATTCACTTTTAGATGATCGTGATGCTCCAGGGCTTTCATACAATAGGTCATTGCTGAATCATACATCAACATACTAATAAATATTTCTGACATCTCCTTACAAATACCAGCTGCCCATAAATGGTTGTTTGCATGTTCAAATTTTTCTAACGCTCTTTTTGCGAAATCGATCGCTTCATTGTACTCGCCATTGTTTTCATAGATAATACATAGGTAGTTGAGAAATTTTCCTTGGTACAGAGCGTTACTAACTACCTCACTTTCTTGAAGGCCTATCAGGGCATATTTTAAAGCACTATCATTTTGTTGAATGTGCATTTCAGTGATAGCTCTTATTGCCTCTAACTTTATCGTGTCCTGCTGATTTGGATATATTCCCTTCAGATCATCTAATGAAGGTTGCTCAGCTATCGTGCAAAAGCCGTAAAAGAGGCCAACGATGAATATTATAGACTTAACTAGTTTCACTAGGGGATTCTGAATTGACAATAACTTGTTAAGTCAATTTAATCAATTTAAATCTCTCTTTTTAGAGTCGATAACTGATGAATCAGTTGAAGAGTAGAGGTCATCAGTATTAAACCTATCATATTCCTCCAAAGCTTGCCAGCGCCATGCTCGCAAAAGTAAGGGTCAGAAAGAAACCAAACATATCAGTAATGGTGGTGAGAATGGGGCCAGATGCCAAAGCTGGGTCGGCACCAAACCTTCGTAAGATCAGAGGAATAGTACCACCAATTGAAACAGCTACCAATGTGTTAAGCATAAGCGCTCCGCCAACAATAAAGCTTAGAACAATACTGCCTTTCCATAGGAATGCGACTCCTCCAATTAGCAATCCGAGAACCAGTCCATTAATCAATCCCACTGAAGCTTCCTGCCACCAAACACGCATCACTTCGAAAGGTCGAATAACCCCAAGTGATAATTCGCGTAAGCTCACCGCTACTGCCTGATTACCGGAACAACCACTCATGTCGGAGATGATGGGAAGAAATACGGCCAGTGCAATGATGGAAGTAAGTGTATCTTGGTGAAAAGCAATGACGCTTGCCGCAAGAACGTTCAATAATATATTTACAGTAAGCCAGGAAAGCCTGCGCTTTGATCTTAACCAAACAGGCATGGTGCGCAACTCTTCACCACCAACGATACCTTGTGTTTCCAGCAATTCGATATTGGCCAGTTCAGATTTGGCCTCAAGAATATCTCTTCTAAGCACTACTCCAAGGAGTACACCGTTGTCGTCCAATACGGGTGCACCATAAAAGTCGTACTCATTGATGAAATTGATAAGTTGTTGAAGTGTTGCTGTATCCTTTATTGAAATTACATCCGGGTGAACAATTTTATCCAGTCCGGTATCAGGAGTTGACATCAACAAGTCCCGCATTTGTAAAACACCTTGTAGTCTTCCATGGGTAGTTACATAGATGTATTGAAGATTGAAATCCTCATATTCTTCCGCGTTGTCGCGGAGCTGCTGCACCACCTGACCAACGGTCATCTTCTCGTCAAATGACAAAAACTCAGTAATCATCATTCCACCAGCAGTATCAGCATCGTATTTGATCAGCCTGCGAACACTTTCTGCCTCATGTGGTTCCATTTGAGAAATGATGGCCTCAGCTTCTTCCTCGCCCATTTCTGTGAGTAAGTCTGCCTGATCGTCACTATCCAGTTCGTTAAAGATGGCCGCAGCTTTACTCGACTCCATGTCCTCCATAATATCGGCTGCTTGATATTCAGGTATATCATCCAATAATTCAGCAGCATCTTCTGGTGAAAGGAGGGTAAGAAGTTGTAATTGTTTTTCTCTATCCAATCGACTGATTGTAAGAACGATTTCTTCAGCCTTCATTGATCTAACATATTCCTTTAGCTCCTCGGATTGATTTTCCTCCATGAGCAACACCAGCTTCTCCCATGGGCGCTTAGTATCAGGCTGTTTTACCTCTTCCATAATCATGTGTTTTGCGAAATTTAAAGAATATTAGAGCGTAGTGTCTGGAATGATACGAATTACTTTTTGCAACTTTTATAAGTATCAGTATCTAGAGCTCTAATTATATAATCAGTAGATTAGATTTTAATTTTACGGTAATGAATCATCCTTGTTATTTGCCATTGAAGACAGTTTCTGTTATCCTTTTTTTAATTATTGCCCTACCAGGATATAGCCAACTTAATGTTGAACTACATGATCAGTACAATCAGTATAAGGAAGGGTCAATAACAACCAGGCGATTTAAACACGAAGACATCATGGATGTCATCGACAGGTTAGGTAAAGATTTTAAGGTAAAACAAGTAGGCACTTCCGTAGAATGGCGTGCTATAAAACTGGTTACGTATGGTAGTGGACCTGTGAATGTATTGATGTGGTCCCAGATGCATGGGGATGAGACCACAGCCACAAGATCCATTATGGATGTGTTCAATTGGCTCGAGGCCGATGATGAATTCAATGACGTTCGCAGTAAAATCAAATCGGCAATTACCTGGCACTTTATGCCTATGCTCAATCCGGATGGAGCATCCCAATTTACAAGGCGCAATCATTACGGTATAGATATCAATCGTGATGCCATTCACCAGCAGACGCCCGAAGGCAGAACTTTGAAGAGAGTGAGAGACAGTCTGAATGCCGACTGGGGTTTTAACCTTCATGATCAGGGTAGAGGCACTTCAGTGGAAGGTGTAAAGCCAGCTACGATTTCGCTTCTGGCGCCTGCTTACGATGTGAAGAAGAGTATCAATGAAAAGAGGGGCGATGCTATGCAGCTTACCAAGTTGATGTTTGATCAAATCACGCAATACTTGCCGGGTCAGATCGGTATTTATGATGACACCTTTGAACCTCGTGCCTTTGGAGATAACATTCAGAAATGGGGTACACGAACAATTCTTATTGAATCTGGAGGTTATCAAGACGACTGGGAAAAAGAGTATATTCGAAAGCTTAATTTTGTCTTGTTGATTACGGCCGCGCACAGCATCTCCACCAAGTCATTTGAGAAAACTTCAGTGGCTGACTATCAGAATATCCCGCGTAACGGACAAGGAAGAATTCGCGAATTGATCATCACCAATGTGCAATATGAAGGACTTATGCGCGATGTTGCTTTAGATAGGAGAGAAGTGGATAGTGAGGATTATAGAAACTATTACACCAAGGGCTACATCACAGACTTAGGAGACCTGCAGACTTCCAATGCCTACGTCACATTGGATGCCAGTGGGTATGAGGTTTTGCCAGGCAAAGTATACGACCAACTCCTTGAAAGCATGAAAGAACTTGCTGTGCTTGATACCGACAAGTTATTCAACGAGGGCTATACC
>JBATLM010000288.1:0-22084 GCA_049289315.1 Cyclobacteriaceae bacterium | reverse complement strand
TGCTTTTGATCTTTGTTCTCTTTGTCTTCTTTTTTCTGATCGTCTTTCTTTTGCTGGTCGTCTTTCTTCTGGTCCTTATTGTCTTTGTTTTGCTCTTCCTGTTTCTTCTGCTCTTCCAGTTTCTTCTTCACCATTTCATAATTGTAGCGCGCCTCCTCATTAGAAGGATCGGCTTTCAACGATTGTTTGAAATAGCCAAGTGCCTCTTCGTATTTTCCACTTCGGTTGGTAAGCACACCCAACTGCAAGTTGGATAAGGATCGCATTTTAGCAGATTCACTTTGGGCAAGTGATTTATATTGATGGAGGGCATTAGTGGTGTCGTTCTCATGAAAAAGTGAATTGGCTAAATTCATCATCACCTCATCTTCCTTCACCTGAAGGGAGTCTACAAGCATCTGATACTTTTTGGCAGCTGTTTTGTAATCCCCGGATTGATAGGCCTTTTTTGCCTCTGATTTGAGGCTATTGATCAATGCAATATTGTCAATATCCGATACGAGAAGTACAGCCAGAAGAAATCCAATTACCAACTTCATATTTTCACAGTCTTCACATTAATTAATACATCGATTGCCAGCAAAAATAGTGCAATTAGAAGGAAATAGTAGTAGCGATTGGCACTTACATCCACGAAGCGCGTATCCCTTAGTTCACCCTCAATTCTGCTTATCGTATTTATTAATCGCGATACATCATTTTTAGTTTCATTGATCTCAAAATACTCCCCGCCAGTCTTGTTGGCCAGTGATTGTAACGATCTGGAATCCAGGCGGGTAACTACAGTGTTTCCCTGATTATCTGTTTTAAATCCACTACCCGCGTAGAGTTGACTCCCCTTGGTGGTACCGACTCCTAACGTAAAAAGCTTGATGTCATTATCCTGAACCTGTTTTATCCCTTCATCGGTTTCCTCTCCGAAATCTTCCCCATCGCTGATCAATACGATGACTTTGGATTTTTGCTGAGAGCTGGGGCCCTCCTGATCACTCAATTTTGTCAGTGCCATTCTTAGCGGAGGGCCAAAATCTGTTCCTGATGAGGGGACAAGACCGGTATTCATGGTTTCAATGAAAAGATTGAGCGCATTTTGGTCGTAAGTGAGCGGACTTTGCATAAACGCCTCTGAAGAAAAAATGATGATCCCTATTCTATCAGAGCTAAAGGCATCAACAATCCGCTTCATTTCAAATTTGATTTTTTCCAGACGGGTTGGCTGTATGTCGAACGCATCCATTGACTTGGACAAATCGACACAAATCATAATGTCTTTGCCTACTGATTTTACCTCTTTTCGGGAGTCACCGAACGATGGGCCGAGAAATGCGATGATGACAAGAGCAAAAGCTACAGTTCTGAGTATAAGCTTGTAAAACACATTGCCGTAGGGCGTGTTCAGTGTTTTTGCAATGCGGATTACCTTGATGAGGTAGGCAATGTAGAATCCCAGAAAAAGGAAAGTGATTACTACTTCAAATAGTCCAAAATCGCGAAACCAGGTCATTTATTCCTTTTGACGCAATTATAGGGAAATAGGTTGTGAATTTAAATACGAAGTTGTGCGGCTGGTAAAGGGCAGCCGCACTGCGAGGAGGAGTTATTTTGTTATGATGTCCTTCATCCATCGGATCATTTCAGTAACGGCTTCCTGCGCATATACCCCACTAGTTTCATCAAAAGCTTGCTGTGGGCTTGGGTAGGCCGACCAGTGATGATCCATGCCCTTGGCAATTTGCAAGGTGGCTCTTCCTGGTGTTTCTTGATTGATCATATCCACCAGAAGTTGACTATCATCCAGGCTCATGATCCAATCGTACTCCCCAGCGAGAATTAATAGAGGGGCTTTGGTTTCACTCCATGTATGCATGAAGTTAAAATCCTGAACCTGCATGTAGAATTTTGCCGGCCTTCCATATTGATGCTCTGGGTCGTCATACCACAGGGATGCGAGGTGAGGTTTTTCAAGCGCAATCTGTCGAGGTGTCTTCTTGTAGTTCATATACTCAGTATGAAACTCAATGAAATCTGGCATAAGGGCATTTATTTCTGCTTGCGATTGGCCACTGTAAAGCAATCTTCTTCTTTCCAGTTCTATCATGTGTTCCAACCATGTTTTATAAACGCTTACCGCGGATACATACGCTTTTACGGGTTGGCCTTTACCCACGATAGAAGCAAGTGTTCCACCCAGGCTGGCGCCAAACACAATAACATTGGTGGTGTCCACATCGGGCCTTTGTTTTAAATGCCTCCAGGCTGCCTTGTAGCCATCAAGTTCCGTAAGCAGGTCACAATCGGAGCAAGCTGGCCCATTGCTATCACCTACACCTGGCTTCTCAACCCGCATCATAAGGAAACCAGATTTTTCGGCTACCTCCCTAAGCATTTTCGTCCAGCTGTCTTCCCTGTCAGGAGTTTCTACCGAGCTGCACGAAAGCCAGCTTACAAATAGGATTGCAGGGAGCTTTCCTTTGGAGCCTTTTGGTTTAGTGACAAACCCACGCAAAGCATCACCTGAACTGTTAATCAACTCAACGGTTTCTAAGTCAAGTGAAGTATAGCCTTCCAAAGGTGCCGCTTGAGGCGTGAAGGAAATAGGAATCGGACTGGCTTGCCCGGTCTTTATAACCTTTAAAGTGATAAGGTCTCCGCCTCTGAATGTCTGTATTATTTTGTAAAGTTCATTGCCATCAGGCAGCCTTTGGTTGTTGATGGTTAAAACAATGTCATTCTTTCTTAGGCCTGCTTTGTAAGCTGTGGAATTTTCTGAAATTCTGGAGATGCTGGCTCCATGCGCGTCTGGTAGTTTTTGGATTCCAAAATCCAATTGGGCCCTTCTTTTTAAGACAGTAGTTTGAGCACTTAGTCCGCTAAATAATGTGTTTAGTATAAAAAAGATAATCAAAATGTACTTCATATTGGCAAAGGAGTTAAACTTGAATAGTGGCCCAATTAGCGCATGAAGCATTGAAAGTTTATTGAAATTTATAAATCAGAAGTACATATTTCGTAGCCAAATGATTGTTTTACCGTATACCATTTTATGACAGTTCATTTTCTTTTGGCCATCTTCAGTGGAATCGTTGTTCTGAATTCCATCTTCTTTGGAGCTGTATTGCTGATCAATGCCAAAGGTTTACTTAAGAATACACTGTTAGGATTGATATTGGTGGGCATTGCTCTTCGTACAGGAAAGTCTATTTTGATGCTTTTGCTACCTGATGTGCCAGAAACGGTCCCAGCCGTTGGGCTTGTTGGTATGGGGGCCATAGGACCACTACTATATCTATATGTGCAGCATTTATCCAGCACGAAATGGGTAAAACGGAATTACCTGCATTTTCTATTTTCGGTTATCATGGGTGTCAGCCTTTTGTTTGCTGAAGAGAAAACCGTGTTTTGGTTGTATGCTTTAACAGCAATGCAGATGCTAGGCTATCTGTTGCTGGCAACTGTTGTTATCAATAAACATAAAAGTGAATACGGCACAGAACTATTCGGATGGGTGAAGTTGCTCTCGGTAGTAATTGGGGTGGTGTGGGGAGTTTATGCTGCCCAGCTTTTTTTTCAGGGAGCTGTGGAGTACCTGGTAGGAACTGTAACAGCTTCGGTGGCATTGTTTGCGCTTCTTTTTAAAGCACTTCAGTCAAATCGGATATTTGTACGAACAAAAAAGATAACGCTGACAGAAGTAGGGAAGGAGTTGGCTAAAAAAGTGGTGGTGACTATGGAGAAAGATGAACACTACAAAGACAGCGAACTTACACTGCCTAAATTGGCCAGACTATTGAATGTAAAACCTTATGTTCTTTCGGGGGTGCTCAATGAGCATCACAATAAATCGTTTCCGGAATTTGTAAACGAATACAGAATAAGGGAAGCGCAAAGGCTTTTGCTTTCCTCAGAACATCAGATCTATAGTATTGAAGCAATTGCCTTTGATTGTGGGTTCAATACTCCTTCAGCGTTTTACACCTATTTCAAAAGGTTCGCAAAAGTTACTCCTGCGGAATACAGGTACAGAGAAATGAGTCAATCTGCGGCTAGATAAGGGTATTACAATTTTCTATCCCTCATTAATTTTCCAGACCTGAATGCTCCTGCCAGCGCCATTGGGATTTTGGCCTCTTCAATGATCACGTTGGCTTTTGCCTCTTGCACTTTCGCAATCATTTCTTGTTCCGTAGCTACAGCCATAGCCCTTCTTTCTTCTGCTTTGGCTTTGGCTACATTAAGATCGGCATTGGCCTGATCCATTTGAAGGATGGCTCCAATGTTGCGACCAATATTAATGTCAGCAATATCGATAGAGAGAATAGTAAAAGCAGTACCTGCATCCAAGCCATTATCCAGTACAGATTTAGATATACGATCAGGGTTTTCAAGCACCTGCATATAACTGGATTGACCAATGGTAGAGATAATACCTTGTCCTACTCGCGCTTTTATGGTTTCTTCTCCTGCACCTCCTACGAGTTGCTGAATATTTGCTCGAACAGTAACTCTTGCCTCGGTGATTAACTGAATGCCTTCAATCGAAATACCAGTAATGGCAGGCACTATAATCATATAAGGTGACACAGACAATTGTACAGCCCTTAACACATCACGGCCAGCAAGGTCAATTGCTGTGGCTTGTTGATAATCAAGTTTCAAATTGGCTTTGTCAGCAACAACTAATGCCTTAATGACATTGGTAAGATTGCCTTTGGCGAGATAATGGGTTTCTAATTGGCTTGCGGTAATACCTTTAATGCCCGCCTTAGTAGCCAGGATAAGTGACCGCACTATTAAAGCTGGCGGCACTTTGCGCACACGCATGAATACGAGGTTCAATAGGTTGACATGTACGCCCGAAAACAGAGCTGTAATCCAAAGATTGAGGGGTAGTACATAGAAAAACAGCCAGAAGCCTATTATACCAGCACCTATCCAAACGAGAATCATATATTCAGCCATGCATACACGGATTAAAAGAAAGGCCCAAGGTAGTACAAGGACGTCTGGAATTTAGATTTTCACTCAGAATTACTTTTTACGGTCTGTCTTCACGGATTCGAAAGTGCTGCGAATTAGGGTTTTGTAAAAAGATATATTATATTTGCCCAAGTTTTTAGCAGAAATCATTCTGTTTAGTCAATATAAGTCCCTTGAGGAAATCTATTTCTACTCCCAATTTTTGTTTGCTGAAGATCAAATGTGCCTGGATATTATTTATTCAACTCATTGCTGATTAGCACTTTAACATTATTTTCAGCTGAGGCACAGCGTATTTTTTAACAAACAAAATGAACAGTTTAAGACAAAAAAGAAGACCCAGGACTAACTCAAGCCCAAATCAACGCTCAAATCACAGAAAACAATCCAATAGACGTAAAGGACCCGCAGTAAGTACGATCGATCCACGTCTATTTGTAAAAAAAGCAACTCCATTAGCGGAAGCAACTTTTCATCCTTCATTTAAAATTCAGGATTTAACAGTTGATGCACGCATCAAAACCAATTTACTGAGTAAAGGATATAACTTCCTTACCGAAATTCAGGAACGTTCCATTCAGTCGGTACTAGAAGGAAATGATGTGATGGGTATTGCTCAGACAGGAACAGGTAAAACTGCTGCCTTTTTGGTTCCTATTATCAATAATCTCCTAAGCAAGCCAGCTTCTTTTCAGGTGTTGGTTGTAGTGCCCACCAGAGAGTTGGCAGTTCAAGTAGATGAAGAATTAAAGAGTATTGCCAAGGGGCTCAATATTTCAAGTGCCTGCTTCATAGGGGGCACCAGTGTAGGAAGAGATATCTCCCGATTAAAAAGACCAACTCACTTCGTGATTGGTACACCGGGGCGATTGATCGACTTGGCGCGTCAAAATGCACTTCACTTCAGAGATTTTAAAACGCTGATATTAGATGAATTTGATCGTCTTTTAGACATGGGCTTTTTACGCGATATCAAAACGATGTTGGCGGGAATGACCAATAGAAAACAAACTGTTTTATTCTCAGCAACGGAGGAAACCAGTCAGAAGAAATTAATCCAATCATTGCTCAACAATCCTGTTGAGGTTCGTGTTTCTACAGGTAATGTCACTGGTGATCATATTGATCAAGAGGCTATAACTGTAAAAGCAGGAGAGAAGAAGTTGGATATTTTGGTGAATATGTTTCGCGATGAGGCTTTTCATAAAGTAATCGTGTTTGCAGAAACCAAGAGAGGGGTAAGTCAGGTGAGAAAGAATTTGCAGCACGCGGGTATCCGTGTGGATGAAATACATGGCAATAAATCTCAGAATTACAGGTTAAAGGCTTTGGATGCTTTTAAAACCGGTAAAATTCAGGCTTTGATAGCTACTGATGTGGCGGCTCGTGGTCTTGATATTTCGGAGGTAACTCATGTGATTAACTTTCAGCCTCCCCGTGATTTTGACAGCTATATACATAGAATCGGAAGAACGGGAAGAGCAGGTAAAGGAGGTAAAGCCTATACATTTATTAACTAGTAACGAACAAAAACAATAACCAATAAATAACAATCAAAATGCAAGAAGGAACAGTAAAATTTTTCAACAACACAAAAGGATTCGGATTCATTAAGCCAACAGATTCAAGCGAAGATATTTTCGTACATGAGTCTGGTTTGATAGACGAGATCAGAGAGAACGACAAAGTGAAGTTTGAAGTTGAGCGTGGAAAAAAAGGAATGAATGCAGTTAACGTAGAATTAGTTAGCTAAAAATTTCTTTTCAATTCTTAAAGAGGCTTTTCAGAAGTGTTCCTAAATGGAACCTTTTGAAAAGCCTCTTTTTTTTCAACAGGGGGAAGCCTCATCGAGGCAACAGCTAGTACTTTTGCAGCTCTGCAAAGAGGATGTCCAATTCAGCTCTTGTTTTATTGAGTTTTGCGCTAAGCTTCTCCAGCATAGTATCCTTTTCTCCTATTTCAAATTTGAAATCATCATCTGTAAGATTCGAAAATCTTTGTCTCAGCATTGCCTTCTGCTCTCTCCAGCTTCTTAAAATATTCATTGACTTTCTTTATTAATAGTATTTCATTTTCATTCTAATCTTCTTATCGGCCTCTAATACAAAGCTAAAGTCTTCGTATACAGGTTTGCGCAGGGCGGAGTGGTAATAGTCAGAAAAAGCATGGCCCTCTTTGGGTAGAAACCAACCCATATCCAATTCCCAATTGTCATTCTCATCGTCCAATAAGGCTATGGCCATATTTTTGGAAGTAAATCCGCTATAGGTTACACTCAATGAATCTCCAGTCATTTCCGTTTTTGGTATCACCACTCTTAAAAAACCTAAATCGTCAGGAAAGGGTGTTGTATCATCATAAAATTTAAAACGGATCACTCCTTTTGTATTTCTTATATGAGTTACCGTGATGGTGATAGCGAAAGTCTCCTCCTTTTTGTCAATGAGATCCAACTTTCCATATGTTGTTGAGGCAGAGATATTAGAGTGAGATGCCTGGTACAGGTCGGAATTGGATTGACCATTAACCAGACCTGAACTCAATAAAGCAATAACGGTTAATAGTACTTTCATTGGATGCTATAGAAGCAGGAACTAAAGGTACTCATTCTTTAGCTCACCGTTTGATATTGTTTTTGGGTTCATTTTTAATGCTTGTACGAGAGTTATTGGAGAGAAAGACCAAAGCAGATAAGGTATAGACTTTCAGTGAATAATCGGAAAAGTCATCCCGGAAAATGGCTTTCCCATTTTATGGCTATGAGGATCACTTTGAATTTTTTCATTGTGATTTCCTGATGTGTTACCATTTGACACTTTGTCTTTGTTATTTTAAACCCTCGTTCTTACCTTTCAAAGAAGAGATTGAATATTGAGGGATTGTCAAATAACAAAGCCTATAGAAATCACATGATAAGGAAATTGATAACCCATATTGCGCTAGTATTTTGCTGCGGACAGGCCATCGCACAAACGGTTGATGATTATGTTGAAGAAATTGGTTGGGGCGAATTCTCGACACAGTATAATTATGAGAGACCAGCGCCAGAGGTAAAGGGGGATTATTACCTGTTTCATGATTGGGTGGTTGCTGATATCGACTTATATACTGGTATTAAGTATAGGGGAAAACAGTTGAATCTCAATCTCCTCTCTGGAGATGTTGAAATGCCGAGTGGATACGGAACCCGTGTTTTGGATAAGTTTAAAATCAAATCCATTACGGTAGGGGATCGGGTTTTTGTAAATACACTACACTTGGAGGGGGTAAACCATAGGAATGCTTTTTTTGAAGTGATAGAAGATGGCGCAATACATGTTTACTGCCAGTATTATTCTATTGTGAGGCAGCCCAGCTATGGTGTGCCTGGAGCAGGCAATGACAGAGATTTTACTGCCATCATTCGTCAAACCTACTTTGTGCAAGGGGAGTCTGTTACAGAGATGTTTACCGATAGTAAAAGAGCTAACCTTAAATACTTTCAGGATAACCGTGAGGCTGTTGAATATATAGCAGAAGAAAAAATCAAAGTCAATAAAATCAAAGGTTTTACCAAGGCGGCTAAGTTCTACAACGCAAATACCCTGAAATGATGCCATTGGCCCATATAGGGCCAATAATTAAACCGATTATTACTTCTATTACTTCGAACTCAGTCAAAAGAAAATTGCAGGTGTCAGGATTGACTGTATTCTCGGGATTAACTATATTGATCTTTCAGGTGGGACTTAATTAGATCTTAACCTCCCTCGTTCGCTTTGTGTTTTTTGTTTAGGTACGCACTTATTAGTTGAACTTCGAACAACTTAATAATGATGAAGGCCAATAAAGGAATCTGTTTAGCACTTACTTTTCTGATTGTTCTTTCAGCGAATGCTCAGAAAGTAATTTATGGAAAAATAACTGCATTTGATTCTCAACCAGTGGCGAAGGCTGAGATCATTGTTCGTAAGACCAAAAAAACTGCTCTTTCCAATTCATTGGGAGAGTTTTCTATTGAATGCCGGGAAAATGATAAGCTTTCCATAAGAGCAAATGGTTTTAAATCAAAATTGATTAAAGTAAAAAATGTAGCGGACTCAATAGATGTTAATCTCCTATTTGGTGGAACGCAAAAGGATTTTGAAAATGCTGTAGAATCAGGTCACATGGAGAGGGATGAGATGGTACTTGCAGTTACAAAATTTGAAGCTGAGGCTGAGGAAATAGAAAATTTCGATTATGAAAGTGTTCCTCGAATGATAGAAATTAAATTTCCAAGGGTTACCCTTGTTGATGATGTTTTTGTAATACGTGGGAAAGCCTCGATTAATGCCAATACGGCAGTTTTAATTTTTGTTAACGGAGTACCTTCCAATATGAATGCAATTATGAACATGTCCGTAGATGAAGTAGGTAGCATAAGGGTACTTATGGGAGGGGAAACTACTCAATATGGTGGAGGTGGAAATGGAGTTATACTGATTACAACCAGAATAGAATAAAGTGCGATAGTTTAAAAGCTAACCATAACTAGCGCTCCGCCTTTGTTGGTGTTCTTCACCAACAAAGAGCCAAACCTAGTCCCACTTCATTCACTTTGTTTTGTATTTTCTATACTCACTCAAGCTGAGCTTGACTCGGCTATAAAACACAAAACCTCAATACTAGCGCGCGTTTGCAACGCGTGCCATATAGCTTAGCAACTCACAAATGCAATCAATGCTTCAGCCATTCAAAATATAGCCCAACACTGCTACTTTCGCCTTTGTTGGTGTTCTTCACCAACAAAGAGCCCCAGACCTAGTCCCACTTCATTCACTTTGTTTAGTATTTTCTATACTTACTCAAGCTGAGCTTGACTCGGCTATAAAACAAAAAACCCCAGGCAATGCCTGAGGTCTTTTGATTATGTCGGGGCGGCAGGATTCGAGGGCCCTCCCGACCCGAGGTCGGGATACGCTACCGTTGTGTTTTGATCCATTGCCTTACCTTCGCAGGATTTTTCCACGCTTTAAGTTTTCTTTCTAATCGAACAGCTTCA
This sequence comes from Cyclobacteriaceae bacterium, assembly GCA_049289315.1. GTDB lineage: Bacteria > Bacteroidota > Bacteroidia > Cytophagales > Cyclobacteriaceae > ELB16-189. The sequence continues at coordinate 12,084 of JBATLM010000288.1, read as the reverse complement.
GACCTTGAATGGAATTCCGTGTAGGATAATAGTTTCCATGGGCCCTTATTTTTAGTGGCTAAGTTTTGATTAGCGTTGTGCCTGTATATGCGATCAATGATATCATTGGTTTGTCCAATGTAGAGTTTCTTGGTGGTCTCAGATTCGATGATATAGGTGTAATACATAGAAAAAAAGCCTCTTCAAAATTACTAAGGGATTTTTAATTACTTCCCATTGTGGCAGGATTCGAACCTGCGGCCCTCCCGACCCGAGGTCGGGATACGCTAGCAACTAGCGCGCGTTTGCAACGCGAGCGAATAAGAAACAAAAAAAGCCTCTCCATTAAATGAAGAGGCTTCTAATTGATTATGTCGGGGCGGCAGGATTCGAACCTGCGGCCCCCTGGTCCCAAACCAGGTACGCTACCGGACTGCGCCACGCCCCGAAACTTCTCTTTGTCTATCTTTTGACTGGGGACTTACACCCAGTTGATTCATGTGATCCGGCAGGGACTCGAACCCCGAACCGTCAGCTTAGAAGGCTGATGCTCTATCCAGTTGAGCTACCGGACCCAATCCAAGTCTCACAGACTTTTGTGCGGAGAGGGGGGGATTCGAACCCCCGGTACAGTTTAACCCGTACGACAGTTTAGCAAACTGTTGGTTTCAGCCACTCACCCACCTCTCCAAAATGAATTGAAGGTAGACTTAAGCTTAAATTCTTTTCTAAATCAGCCCGTATGGCCTTTTTCCTGAAAAGAGTTGCAAATATAAACCGTCATTTTGTTCAACGGGTGGATTATGCCTTTTTTTTTAAACTTTTTAAGGAAGAATGGAGCAGCTACCTATTTATAAACTTGCTGACCACACTGTTGAACTTCTTTGGCTCTTCAATAAAGATGAAATGTCCGCTTTTTTTAAACTCCTTAAGGGTAGCATGTGGCAGCGATTCAATCGCTTGTTGGCTGGCACTAAGAGGGATGGCATCTTCACTCCCATGAAGGATCAATATGGGAAATTGAAACTTTTTTATTTCTTCATAATAATCATATTGACTTAATTCATTTCCAAGGCCGGTGTACAGCACTTCACTGGCTTCTTTATAATTGTCCGGCACCTCAAAGTTGAGTTGAGAAAAATTGGCGTCTTTGTGAAAAGAGTTGCGAAAGGAGAGGAGAAGTAGCTTCTTATATGCTGAAGCCTTGCCTGCTCTAAAATTGGGTGAGCCTATTATGATGGAGCGATCAGTACTATCGGATCCCACCATTTTGCTTTGCTGCGTTGCCTTCATTTCTTCATCATAGACTTTATTAAAGGGAATGGGATTACAAAAAATAATTCCCTTCACCTTATCAGGGTGTTGGAGGCCATATTGAATAGCCGGAAGTGCTCCCCATGAATGAGCCAGTAAATAGATTTGATCATGACCCAGGTAGTTTCTAATTGCATCTATGTCATCAGCAAATGACTGAAGAGAAATAGAGTTAGGATCTGAGGTGGCTGATTGACCGCTGGCACGCTGGTCGTAATAGGTAACTTGAAAATCTTTAGAAAGCTTATTAAGATGGGGTAAAAAGTAAGTGTGATTCATACCCGGACCGCCATGGATTACCACTACGGGTTCACCTTGCCCTGTGGTTTTTACAAAAAGTTGTGTGCCATTTAATTCCACTAATCCTTCATTTGTTTGAGCAAACAGCAGGTTTGCATGGGCCAAAATAAGGAGCATGGGAATTGACAATTTCATACTTCAGGGTTTTAACAGGGAGCCAGTCATCGAGGCAAATCCACCCACCAGACCACCAACAAGGCTTGTTAATACAAATAAGTCCAATGGAAATAATTGACTGATCTTTTCGGTAAGAATGGAATGAGTCGCATTGTCCACATAAAGGGCGAGCCCGAGCCATAGTAAACCGATGGCAATAAACCCGGAAAGGAAAGACTTAAACCCGGTGTTGCTGAAAACGAAACCAACAAGGAATGCACCAATGGCCATAGTCCACCATGGAAACAGTTTTTGAAACATGAAACAAACTATAGCGGTAATAATGATTTGGACGATGAATCTCACTTGGATGTTGAATTAAATGTGGTGGTGTAATAACGATAGGAAGTAGTTTCTCTTTCGGAATGAGGAAATTTTAAGCGGAAGGACCTACCATTGGTCCATGGGTCGATAAGGTTATTATAAAACCGGCTTCCAGGGTTACCGCTTTGCCCGCCAGGGTAAACACCCCAGGCTTTAACACCTGTCTTTTCCATACTGGTCACCATTCGCCAGCTAGGCCCATGAGTAGCCGAGGTAGCATTAACAGCACTGCCGTGACCACCGTTTTTCACACGATAACTAAATGGCTCAAGCCTGAGCAGGTGCCCTATGTTGGTGTTTTTAAATTGTGCCCACTGTGCTTCGCTTTTGTTCTCAGTTTTCCAAACATCGATTATATCGAGACTTTTGGTAAAGTTTTGCCGAACCAATGTGGGTAAGTCTTCTTTCTCGGGGGTTGATTGTACATCGTAAAAGGAAAGAGTAGAATCCGTTTTCATCAACTTGATGGTTACAAAGTCACTGGGCCTGGTAAGTGAGGCCGTGCTTGTCGTCATTTCATCCCAGATATTGCGATACAAACTATTGTACCATACTTCATAATAAGTGGCCGCGACCGATTCAGGTCCATAAACGAAATCCCATGATTGAAGGAGGTCAACTATTTTTTGCTCAGCACTACTAAGTCTAGCAGAATCAAGTAATGAAAGCATAAAAGGTAAACTTTCAGCTGCTTGAATACTTAGGTTGTCATTTTGCAACTTCATGATATCCGCAGGAGTGATCTCATTCATTTCGCTCAATTGCTGATTAATCCTCCTATTACGGTAAGCCTCAAAGTAATGACCATGTACATAGTAAGGGTAAGTAGGATCTACGGGGTATTGATTGGCTGAACTAACAAATCCTCGCGGTGGATTTTTAATCATTACGTTTTGCTCATTGGGAATGTACGCCTGCCACTCTGTAGAAGTTTTGGTACCATCCAATACGAATCTCCCCTCATCCTTTCTGCGTACCGGATACTTTCCTTGGATGCGCATGGCAATATCTCCCTCCGTGGAGGCGAATGCGAAGTTTTGTGCCGGGCCAGAATAGAACTCCAACGCTGCCATATAATCCCGATGATTCTTTGCACGATTTAAAAAATAAAATGTTTTCAACTCCAGTGATTCATCGTGCGCGATCCATCGAAAGGCATAATGATTTTTTTCCGACTCACCATGAAAGGATTTGTCATAAACTACTGGTCCGTGATGGGTGTAGACCACAGTATCATAGTAAGAATCCTTGCCTTTAATCTTAAACTCTTCGGCTACTTTTTTGGTAGGAAGCCAATTGCCATCACTGAGGTATTCGTTTTTCGAATCGTCTTTGAATTCAATTTTATACCAATCGACCAGATCGCGTTGGGCATTGGTGACGCCCCAGCTGATGGAATCGTTGAAACCAATAATGATAACTGGCGATCCTGTTAATGTTGCACCCATCACATTAACATTAGGACTCTTCATGTGCGCGGCAAACCAAATGGAGGGCATGCTGAGCGAAAGGTGCGGGTCGTTGGCCAATATAGGCGAGCCGGTAGCTGTTTTGATGCCACTCACTGCCCAGTTGTTGCTGCCTACACCTTTTACCACTTTGGTGGTAGGCTCAATGTTGATGAGCTGATCAGGCACGGCCAGCGGAACGGAGTCCAGCGTAATCGGATTGAACTTCCAGCCTCCCGGGTTATCTACAATAGGATCGCCAACACCTTCCCAATCAGGGTAAAGCACATCCAGCATTTCTTTACCAAAAAGATGAAGTGCATTGGTCATCTCAAAATCATCCTCACCCACGTTTAGTGTATTCGACATGGTTTTGAGAAGCAGACCCATTTTCAATTCATTCCACAATTCTGGCTCGTAGTCCAGTAGTTTGTACTCAACAGGAAAGTCACCATAGGAAAGGGAGGAGATATAGGCATTCACACCTTCAGTATATTGTTGGTTGACGCGGCTAATAATCGAATCGTTGCTATGGGCCCTGGCAGAATTTTCAGCAGCAAAGACCATCCCTTTTCTTCTTTGGTTGCGATCAAAGTCGAGTGCTACATCTCCAATGATTTCCGACACCCTGCCCGCTGCCGCATGCGTTTGAAACTCCATTTGCCATAAGCGGTGTTGTGCAGTCACATAGCCCATTACCCGATACAAATCGTCATCATTTTCAGCAAATAGATGAGGGATAGAAAGACTGTCGTAGACCACAGAGACTTTACCACTCAGGCCGGGGATATTAATTTGCTGATCACCAGCATTGGGGAGTTCTGCATTCGCCCAAAATCCATGGAACGGATCCAGAAATTTTCCCAGAGGAGGGATCGCATCACCGAAATTCCAGCTTCTGTTGAGTGCCCAAACGAGGGTAACGGTAATGATTAAAGAGATAACAAATTTGATTCCTTTCACTTAGCCTTAGTTTTGTGATTTAAACCCAATTATCAAAGGGTTTTAATAGTTGAGGCATTGAAGGTTTCAATTGTCAAGGTTTAACCTGGCAAAATCTGTATCTCTCAATGCCTATTTAGGGTTAAAGTAAAAAGCTTTTCCTAATTTTCGAGCCTATTCAACCAATTAATTAAATGCCAGCCCAGGAAGTTTTGAATAAATACACAAAAACACTGATTAAAAGGGCTGCTGATGTCAAGGCCATCTTTTTTGATGTAGATGGTGTGCTCACGGATGGAAAGATAATTTACGACAGTGAGGGCAGGGAGTTGAAACATTTTAACGTGAAAGACGGCCAGGTTATCAGTCATTTAAAGAATGCGGGTATTGTTGTGGGCGCTATTTCGGGCCGGGATTCTGCCGCTGTATCAAAGCGATGTGCGGAGTTGAAAATGGACTTCTGCCATCAGGGGATATTGGACAAAGCAGCTGTCTTTAAAAAACTGGCGGCTTATCACAAACTCAAAAAGAAGGACATCATATATATAGGTGATGATATTAATGATCTTGGACCACTTAAGCTGAGTGGACTGGCAATTTGTCCGGCAGATGCACCCATCTATTTAAAGAAAATGGTGGATATGAGTACCAAGGCAAAAGGAGGTGATGGGGTGTTGAGGGAGGTGGCAGATTTGGTGTTGGCATCCAAGGGTATTTTGGCGAAAATTTTGAAAGGTAAGTAATGGAGATATTTAAAGAGAAAGTTAAAATAACGGATAAGATCACTTTGGGTGGAGACCGAATGGTGTTGTTTGCAGGGCCTTGTGCTGCTGAGAGTTACGACATCTGTATGGAGACGGGCACGGAGGTAAAGCGGATATGTGAAGAGCTAGGTATCGCCTACGTATTCAAAGCATCTTTTGATAAGGCTAACCGTACTTCCGCTTCCTCTTACAGAGGGCCATCTATGGAAGGCGGTCTTGAAATAATTTCCAGAGTAAAAAAAGATTTGAATGTGCCTGCAGTTACGGATGTGCACGAATCCCATCAATGCGCTGAAGTGGCTGAGGTGGTGGATGTGTTGCAGATACCTGCCTTCTTGTGCAGGCAAACTGATTTGTTGATTGCCGCAGCCAAAACAGGCAAGGCAGTGAAAGTAAAGAAGGGACAATTCATGGCTCCCGAAGACATGAAGTATGCAGTAGACAAAGTGCGGGAGGCAGGCAACTCCAATGTGTTCTTAACAGAGCGTGGTGCAAGTTTTGGTTATCACAATCTAGTGGTTGACTTCAGATCACTTCCTGTAATGCGACAGTACTCCCCGGTTATTTTTGATGTCACCCACAGTATACAACAGCCAGGAGGCCTTGGTGGCAAGTCCGGTGGACAACGGGAGTTTGCGCCTTATCTTACACGCGCTGCCGCTTCAGTAGGTGTGGATGGCTTTTTTATAGAGACACACCCCAACCCCTCCAAAGCATTGAGCGATGGCCCCAACATGGTTCCACTCAATGAGATGGAAGCGTTTTTGAAGATGATCAAGAAGTACTGGGAATTGAGAGCAACCTGAAACTGATAACCGCTTGCCTGCCGCAGCTAAAGCGAAGGCAGGGCAACCGGTAACCTGAAACCTGAAACCTGAAACTTGAAACTTGAAACCCGAAACCCGAAACCAATTAAATTTTAGATCCTATTGGATTTCCATCAACTCCTTGTATTCATCGTCATCATCCTGCTTGTAATCTCTCTTTACAAAGAGTGGATCAATCCGGCTTTGTCTTTTTTCGGTGCGGTAATTATTTTGCTGTTGAGTGGGGTGCTTTCTCCCGAGGAAGCGCTGAAAGGATTGGCCAATCAGCAGGTAGCGATCATCTTTCTCTTGATGCTGATCACGGCAGGGGTGCGATCCATTTTCGGTGGTGAATTTTTTCTGAAATTATTCAGCGACACACTTTCTCCTAAAAGGTTCATGTTGCGCATGATGGTTTCAGTATCTACCCTCAGTGCATTCCTAAACAATACACCTATTGTAGCCTTCATGATTCCTTATGTAAAGGATTGGGCCGACAGGAATAATCACCCAAGCTCTAAATTTTTAATTCCGCTCTCATTTGCTACCATCACAGGTGGTATGGTAACGGTTATTGGTACGTCTACCAACTTAATTTTATTAGGACTCATCAATGAATATGACCAACAAAGTTTGCTGTACAGCGACTTTATTTATCTGGGCATTATCGTCACCCTCTTCACCTGGTTGTACTTCTATTTCTTTGGATTCAACTTGCTTCCTTCCAATTCACCACGGATCGATAATGTTAAAAATCACATCAAAGAGTACATTGTAGAAACGGTTGTGTTCAGTGACTCTCCATTAGTGGGAAAGTCCGTAGCAGATGCTGGCTTGCGCAATTTGAAAGATCTGTTTTTGGTGGAGGTCATTCGCGATGATCGTGTTATTTCCCCGGTAGCTCCTGATGAAGTGTTAAAAGCCAATGACTACTTATTTTTCTCAGGCAACACGCAGTCGATTTTCAATTTGATAAATGAAGACAATGGATTGAAGATACCCAAAGAAGATCGCATGGAGTCCCGTGGGCAGTTCAATTTTACGGAAGCCGTTATTCCAGCCAACTCAGATTTGATCGGTATGCGCATCAAGGATTCTGACTTTAGGAAAAGGTACAATGCAAGTATTGTGGCATTGCATAGAAATGGAAAACGTGTATCTGGAAAAGTAGGTGAGATGACGTTGTCAGGCGGAGACTTCTTGCTGTTGCTGGCGGGCGATGATCCAAGAAGTATCATTCAGGAGCGGAATCTGTTTCTGATTTCAAAATCATTAAAAGTATTTGAAAGACGACCATGGTGGATCAACACAATTGGGTTGTTAAGCTTTATTACACTGGTATTGGGAATAACAGGAGTTGTTCCATTGTTTACGGCTTGCCTTCTTATTTTATTGACATTAGTGGTAAGTAAAGTGCTTAAACTGACAGAGATCAGACGACAGTTGGATTTGAATCTTCTGCTCGTGTTGGTGTGCTCTTTGGCGATAGGTGTGGCGCTGGTGAAGTCCGGAGCAGCCGATAGCATCGCTAATTTTATTTTGACTTATATCCAGGGCTTTGGAATCATTCCAATCATAGCATCACTGTTCATTGTTACAACACTGCTCACGGCACTCATCACCAACGCTGCGGCAGTGTCCATTATGTTTCCCATTGCGATGTCGCTTTCGGTTTTTACCGGAGTGCCCTCCACTCCTTTTTTTATTGCCATTGCTTTCGCAGCATCGGGCGACTTCATCACGCCCATCGGATATCAAACCAATTTGATGGTCTATGGCCCTGGCGGTTATTCTTTCAAAGACTTTTTCAAGGTCGGCCTACCCCTGACTATCATATATATGATAACTTGCATTGCCTTTATTGCATGGTATTATCAATTGTAAGTTGGTAGCATGGAATTTTAAATATTCAAATTTGTCAACTGTCAATTAGTAACCAATTTCCTTTGCGCCTCCGCGTCTTTGCGGTTAACTTGAAACCTTAAACTTGAAACAAAATAATAAGTCATAAATCAATCCCAACACCGGTAACAAGCAACTGCCTGCCTGCCGACTTGTCTGCCGTAGCTGGCGAAGGCAGAAGCTATAGCGAAGGCAGGGTAACCTGAAACCTCAAACCTGAAACCTTAAACTTGAAACCCTCAAACCTCCACACCCAACAAACCAAAGTAAGCAAAATCGATCGTGAGAAGTCACTGAACCAAAACTCACAACTCATTTGGTTTACAGGATTGTCTGGATCAGGAAAATCCACATTAGCAGTCGCCTTGGAAAAAAAACTCTTCGATAAAGGATTTACAACTTATCTACTGGATGGTGACAATGTGCGACAGGGTTTGAATAAAGACCTCTCATTTGATGATGCGGGGCGCATAGAAAATATAAGGAGAGTAGGCGAGGTGGCTAACTTAATGTTGGATGCAGGTACGATTGTATTATCGGCTTTCATTTCACCATTTGAATCGGATCGAACAGTAGTAAGGGAAGTGGTGGGCGCTGAATCTTTTATGGAGATATTTGTAGACTGTCCGCTGGAAGTATGTGAACAGCGCGATGTAAAAGGATTGTATCAAAAAGCACGGGAAGGTGCAATAAAAAATTTCACAGGTATTGATTCACCATACGAAAAACCATCACATCCTGATTTAATCATCAAAACGGACGAGTTGAGTTTAGAGGATTCCTTAGATTTGCTGCTCAAGAAAGTATTACCGAGGATTTCTAAAAAATGAGTTCATATTATTTGTCCCATCTGAAGGAGCTGGAAGCCGAAGCGATCTATGTGATCAGGGAAGTGGTAGCGCAATTTGAAAACCCTGCTTTACTATTTTCAGGAGGCAAGGATTCTATTGTGTTGGCCTATCTTTCTCGCAAAGCTTTTTATCCGGCCCGCATTCCATTTCCACTAGTACACATCGATACGGGGCATAATTTCCCGGAGACGATGGAGTACAGAGATTGGCTGATCGAAGAATTGGGTGTTCGCCTGATTATAGGGTCTGTGCAAGAATCGATAGACAAAGGAATGGCCGTAGAAGAAACAGGGATCAATGCCAGTAGAAATGCATTGCAAACAGTGACGCTGTTGGATACCATCGAGAAAAATAAATTTGATGCAGCCATGGGAGGCGCTCGAAGGGATGAGGAGAAAGCACGTGCAAAGGAAAGATTCTTTTCCCATCGGGATGAGTTTGGTCAGTGGGATCCTAAAAATCAACGGCCTGAGCTGTGGAATTTATTCAATGGCAAGAAGAACATGGGAGAGCACTTTAGGGTGTTTCCTATTTCTAACTGGACAGAGATGGATGTGTGGCAATACATTCAAATGGAAAATATTGCCATTCCTAAATTATACTATTCACATGATCGTGAAGTGATTGAGCGCAATGGCACGTGGTTATCCACATCACCTTTTTTACAACTCAAACCTGATGACAAGCCGGTGGTAAAACGCGTTCGCTTCAGAACGTGTGGAGATATGCCTATTACAGGGGCAGTTGAGTCAGAGGCTGATACTATTGACAAAGTCATTTTAGAAGTGGCTGCATCTCGTCAAACAGAGCGCGGTACACGCGCCGATGACAAGCGAGGTGAAACTGCGATGGAGGATAGGAAGAAATCTGGGTATTTTTAATTGGTTAAAGGTTTCAGATTCAAGGTTTAAAGTTATGGGAACATTTAAATCATTCGAGGAGATACAGGCTTGGCAAAATGCCAGAATACTTGCTCAGAAAATTTACAGTTTAACACTGGAAGGAACCTTTGCCAGAGATTATAAACTAAGAGACCAGATAAATGGATCTTCAGGGTCAATTATGGATAACATTGCGGAAGGATTTGAACGGGATGGAACAAAAGAGTTTATTCAATTCCTTTCTATATCAAAAGCATCAGCTGGCGAAACTAGGTCACAACTGTACAGGGCATTTGATCGAAAGCATATTTCAAACGAGCAGTTTCAACAATTGAAAGAGGAAACACTGCAAATAAGCAAACAGCTTTCGAGCTTGATGAAATACCTAAAAGGGAGTGGGCTAAAAGGAACAAAATATATGGAAGAGCCAGATGAAGAATATGGCGAACCTGAAACCTGAAACCTGAAACTTGAAACCTGAAACTTTAAACCCGAGACCGGAAACTTAATAAGGAATGAACCAACTATTACGATTCACCACTGCAGGAAGTGTCGATGACGGCAAAAGCACATTGATCGGAAGATTGTTGTACGACAGCAAATCTATTTTTGAAGATCAACTGGAGGCAGTACAAGTATCAAGCACGAAAAAAGGATTTGACTACGTGGATTTGTCCATGCTCACCGATGGACTGAAGTCTGAGCGGGAGCAAGGAATCACCATTGATGTGGCTTACCGGTATTTCAATACTCCGAAAAGAAAATTCATCATAGCAGATACTCCCGGACACATCCAGTACACACGCAACATGGTGACGGGAGCATCTACTGCCAACCTGGCAATTATCCTCATTGATGCGCGCAAGGGATTGGTGGAGCAGACGTACAGGCATTCCTATATTGCTTCTCTGCTGAAGATTCCACACATCATTGTATGCATCAACAAAATGGATTTGGTGGATTATGATCAAGAGGTATTTGATAAGATCGAGAGGGAGTACAAGGCTTTTTCATCTAAACTGGAAGTCCACGACATACAATTTGTTCCCATCAGCGCACTGAATGGCGACAATGTGGTGAACCGTTCTGAAAAGATGAACTGGTATGGAGGTGCGACCTTGTTGCATATTTTAGAAAACGTTCACATTGAAAGTGATCACAACCATATCGATGCACGTTTTCCAATTCAATATGTCATTCGTCCTCAAACTAAAGAGAATCCCGACTTCCGTGGGTATGCAGGCAGAGTAGGAGGCGGAATATTTAGACCGGGTGATGAGGTGGTTATTCTGCCATCTGGATTCAGCTCAAAGATCAAAGAGATCAGACTAGGGGATGAAATTTTGAAAGAAGCATTCGCGCCCATGTCGGTGACGATGACACTGGAAGATGAGTTGGATATCAGCCGGGGCGACATCATGGCCAAGCCGGGCAATCAGCCGGAGGCCAGTCAGGATGTGGAGATGATGGTGTGCTGGATGAGCCAAAAGCCTTTAAATATTAATTCAAAATATGTAGTGAGGCACACCACCAAAGAAGTGAAAGGAATATTTAAAGCCATACAATACAAGTTGGACATCAGCTCTTTGAAGAGAATACCAGATGCCGATCAGCTATTGGTCAACGAAATTGGCAAAGTAAACCTGCGCGTGTCACAACCCTTGTTCCCTGACATCTACAGACGCAACCGAATTACTGGCTCTGTCATTTTAATTGAAGAAGGAACGAATGAGACGGTGGGGGCAGGGATGATCGTATAATTAGTTTCAAGTCTTTGGTTTCATGTTCCAAGTTAGATGAACCTGGAACCTGGAACCTAGAACCTTAAACCTGAAACCTTGAACCTAAAACCTTGGACTTGAAACCTGAAACCTTGAACCTAAAACCTGAAACCCTCAACCTTAATCAACTACTCGAACTGGGGATAAGTGCAGCCGAAGAAGCTTCGAAAGAAATCCTCTCAGTCTACCACTCCGAAAACTTCGAAACAGAATTAAAGGGAGACAACTCCCCCTTGACGGTCGCGGACAAGCGCGCTCATCTCTGCATCGTCAAACATTTGGAGAAAACTGGCTTGCCTATTCTAAGCGAAGAGGGAAAAGACATTCCTTATGAGGAGCGCAAAAACTGGAAACGATTCTGGATGGTTGACCCCTTGGACGGTACGAAAGAATTTATCAAGCGCAATGATGAGTTTACCGTCAACATCGCCCTGATTGAAAATGGTGTACCGATACTCGGAGTACTGGCCGTTCCTGTCACCGGAGTTGTATATTATGCTGCTAAAGGGGTGGGAGCATTCAAGTTGAAAAGTTCAATGTTTAAAGTTCAAAGTTCTGAGCACTCTCAACCTGAAACCCTAAAACCTGAAACCTTAAACTTGAAACTTAAAACCTTAAAACCTGAAACCTTAAACT
>JBATLM010000287.1:0-3487 GCA_049289315.1 Cyclobacteriaceae bacterium | reverse complement strand
GAATTTCATATCGTTCAGAGTCAAAGTTAAAAACCTTTGCATGCAACCGGTTTGCAAAGTGAAGGGTAGGGGTAATTTATAATTGAGGATTTATAATTGAGGATGCACCGAACCTCAGCTATCCCGTCAAATTGCATAGACGCTTCGTTCCTAAGTGTTGCTAAAAACAACTCCCGCAGCTGGTATAAAACCATTTTAACAATATTGAAACCAAACATGATTCCTGTTACCAGAGTACTCCGCTATAACAACTTTATACTGACAACAATCATACGTGCTGTGTGACTCCTATCACTGACAATCAGCTAGTTAAAACGGATATTGTAGTACTCAATAAGGAGTAAAACTAAAATGATTATGAAAAAGATAGCATTATTTTTAATGAGCATCGTGATGACCTTGGCTTTTATGCCTGCGCAAGGTCAGGATCAAATTCGCCTTCAGGAACATCTGATGTTGAAGGATGGTAAAATGTATCAGGTGAGGGATCAGGAACAAGTTCAGTTGAAGGAACAAGTGAAATTACAAAACGGGGCTATGGTGAATCCTGATGGCAGCATTCAGTTGCAAAACCAAAAAAAGCTTAAGTTAAAGAATGGAGAGTGTCTTGATATGGAAGGCAATCGGTACGCATCTCAGCAAGCTTTTCGCCAGCAATTACAAGCCAGAGAACAGGTAATGGCACAGGAGCACCTGATGTATCAGAATGGAGAAATGTACCGTGTGCAGAATCAGCAGAAAACCAAGCTTCAGGAAAAGACCATGCTGCAAAACGGAACAACGGTAGAACCCAACGGAAGTGTTCAGCTAAAAAACAAGAAGCAACTACAGTTGAAAGATGGGGAATGTCTGGACATGGAGGGTAAGCGTTACCAAACCAAGGATCAATTCAGGGATAAAATGATGAAGCACCAGATGGACAGGATGAACAAAGAAAAGAACAAGGGAAAAATGGTTCCTAAAAAAGGAAAGAAGAATAGTTAATTGGTGCGACTGTATCGCGACCTGTAATCAATACCGGTCGTGGTACGGTTTTTACTTTTCAACTACCATCTAAAGCAAACCTAACATTACATCATTGAGGCCTATATTACACATTATACTTCTACTACTTTTTATGGCTTCTGGGGCTGCAGTGGCCCAAACTGCTTTTGCGAATCAGGGTGACGATAAAAAAGTTACTGATGAATCAGAATGGAGAGCAGGCATTCAGTACACAAGCGATTATTATTATATGGGGCGCGCAGATTCTGCGACTGCTCCTTATCTATCGCCTTCTATAGCCTACTACCACAAGTCGGGCGTGTCGTTGCGCAGTTCTCTTTCTTATCTGACCGCCTCGGGAGAAGGCAGGGTAGACTTATTTACCCTATCCGGTGGCTATGACTACTTTGGAGTGAAAGTGGCTACTGGAATTTCTATTGCTGAATACATTTTCAGTGATGAGAGTTATGCTATTCAGGCCGAGATGAGTACTTACCTTAATGCCTATGTCGGTTATGACTTTTCAGCCTTCATGGTATACGCAGACGCGAGCCTCGGTTTCAGTGAAGGTACTGATTTGTTTTTGGGAGCTGAAATCAATAGGTCCTTTTATGCAATGAGGAATAAATTGAGGATTACACCTGCTATGTACATCAATGCAGGCTCACAGCGCTATTACAATGAATACTACACCCAGCGAAGTACCCAGACAGGTAGTGGTAAAGGAAAAGGCATGGGAGCGGCACAACCTGCACCGCAATCCGTTCGGTTGACGGAATCTGACAAGTTTCAGGTACTGGATTATGAAGCCGATGTGCAAGTGAGCTACAGTATCGGAAATATCAGGATTTATATTTCTCCTACGTGGACTTTTCCAATTAACCCTTCTACGGTGGTGTCTGATCAAGGAGTTTATGAGGAAGACCTCAAGAATGGTTTTTATTGGTCATCAGGCATACGTTTTACTTTTTAGAAGTGATTTAATAAAGCAGGGGTTCTTTCAAGTAGGACAACTTTCTCTACTGGTGCCTTAATAACTTGAATCTGTTCTTGACAACCGCACCCTGTATTGCAAAGACGCTTCGTTCCTCAGCGTTACAAAAACATCACCCACAACTAGCACAAACCCCCTTAAACAACATGCTGGCACTATCCGCCTTGAAGCCGGTAGGGATCTGGATCCGCGGCACCTTGGACTGTGACAGACAAAGGGTTTCACCGCACTTCACACAGTGAAAGTGAATGTGCTGATCCTGCGGTTCGCATTCGCAATCCTCAGCGCAGAGCGCATACTTAACTGCCCCTGTTCCATCTGCAATAGCATGAATGAGCTTCTTGTCTTCAAACGTTTTAAGCGTGCGGTAAAGGGTGACCTTATCCGCTTTTTCAAACTTAGCTTCCAGGTCACCCAGACTGAGGGCAGCACTACTTTCTACTAATTGCCGAAGTACCAGCAGCCGCATGGCGGTGGGTTTGATGTCCCTATTTTCCAGTTTATCTTCCAGCATGATCCATTTTACATAATTAACAAGTGAGATCAAAGAAAGAATCTGAACAAGGACTAAACTTCAAACCTCACAAATAGCCATTGCTATACGATAGTAAGCGAATTAGGTTGATTGTTTTTCCCAGCTCAAACTGCATGGCCGCTACAATGCTGTGTACGGCAATTATTTCCCTGTCGATGGATAGTGCATCTTCCGTACAAAATTGATCGATGGTGGACTTTGCCTTGCTGTAACCTTCGGCTTCAAATGTACCCAAAACAGAAATGGAGTTTTCTTCTCTGGTGATGAAGCGTGGCTTGGGAGCATAGCCCAATTGCGCAATGACAGATTCGGCCACTTCCCAGGTGGACCATGGGTTTTGCCCTGTTACCAAATTGCCATCTTTGCTCACTGTATTCAAGTACAAAAAACCTTCGTTGAACCGGGCACCATTTTCAGTCAACTTGTCTTGCAGTAAGAATGGAAAAATTTGAGGAGCATCTGGAATGAGGAACAACTCCTCTGCATTGGTAAAACTGCTGACTGTTTTGTTAGCCAATAAGGAGCTGCCATCACTAAGCTTTACGTTGACCAGTGCCGCAGGGCCATGGCACACGGCACTTACCACTTTTCCAGATTCATAGTATGCACTAACAAGAGATTGGATGTGTTTATTTTCCGGAAAGTCAAACATAGCTCCTTTGCCACCTACAAAATAGACGGCTTCATATGCATCTGGTTCCACATCTGCCATGGCTATACTATTCTTCACTTTGGCTTGTGCATCCGAGTCATTTAAAAAAGCGTAATCATATTCTTTCATATCGTCTCCGTCAATCACCACAGGAGGTAATCCACCCAATGGACTGGCTACATCCACTTCAAATCCGTTGGCTTGAAATACATAGTATGCCCTGGACAATTCTGTGAGTTCATAACCCGTGCTTTTGCCGCTACTTCCCATCAGGTCAGCGCTTGTTACTACAGCCAATATTTTACCCCGGTAAGGAATTACG
>JBATLM010000286.1:0-4798 GCA_049289315.1 Cyclobacteriaceae bacterium | reverse complement strand
GGGTACAGCATGCCCATACTTAGGGATACATTGAGTCGATTGTTATATGTAGAAATGGTTTCTTCAGAAGGTGAAATTCTGAGTGCGAAAAACATCAGGATCAGAAATGGATTCGGCTGGGGAGAGTTTGTTGTTCCTCCTGCTCTTGCAGCAGGCGAATACTACCTGCGTGCCTACACCAATTGGATGCGCAACTACGGAAAAGATTTGTACACTAAACCTGTGCCCATCCTCTCCTATGATCAAAATGTAAGGATAGCAGACAGCGAGGCTTTGGAAACAGGAAACATAAAAGTGATTCCTGATAAGACTACCTATCAGACCAGGGAGAAAATAGCATTGACGATTTCTTTGGAAGACAAAGCTGCGCTTCCAGCTAACTTCTCCGTATCCATTACTGATGCGGAGGCAACCTTACCACTCCCGCAAGTAGAGCGCATCACTGCACAGGGACTGCTGGAAGTAAAATTAGGTGAAGCCAAAAATGAATACTTTGAGAGCATTGAACATTTTATGGAACGGGGTCTCAGTTTTAGAGGCCAGGTGGTGGATAACAAAGGAACACCATCACCCGCGCAAGTAGACATCGTGCAAGGAAATATGGACAACCTCATCTCCATGGAAACCGACATGCAAGGCAACTTCCTGGTGACCGGGCTCGATTTTATGGACAGCCTCAACTTTGCTTTTAAATCCTCCAATGCAAAAGGGAAAACCTTTGGTAAGGTGGAATTACTGGCCAAAGACATTCCACCATTTAACTACAATAAGCCCAAAATCAACCTGGATTTCAAAAGTGAAGACGCTTTGCAACGCGTACAAAACACTTACGAGCTCGACATGAACACCATCCTGCTCAATGAAGTGGTGATCAAAGACAAAGCACTCAAGGATCAGAAGCTGGCAGCAAAAGTATATGGTACACCCGACTATGTAGTAAAGGGAAAGGATATGTCAGGCACCACAGCCGGCATGAATCCACTCATCGGCTTGCAAGGCAGGGTTCCCGGTCTTCAGGTAACGGAGTATTTAGACGAGTTCAACATCAGACGTGTACGCGTAAGAATAAGAGGAGGCACCACCAGCATCTCCGGCAACTCCGACCCACTGATATTGGTAGATGGTGTTCCCTGGGACGTGGAAGGACTGATAGGGTTGCCTCCCAGTGCCATCGATTACATAGAAGTGATTACGCGAGGTGTGGCTATGTTTGGTACAAGAGGTGCCAATGGAGTAATTGCTATTTATACCAAGAAGGGCCCTGATGATGCGGACGTGCGCACTGACTACATCTCTTACAAAGTGGGTGGCTACACCAGACCACGGCCATTCAGTCAGCCTGACTACAGCGAAAAAAAAACAAGCAATCGTGCTGACTTCAGAACCACCATCTTCTGGAGTCCCAACATCACCCTCAGTGCGAATAATCCAACGGTAGTGGAATGTTATGCAGCTGACGTACCTACCCGCTATCGCATAGTGGTAGAAGGGATGACAGCAGAAGGCAAACCACTCAGAGGAGTTTCCTTTGTTACCATTACCCGGTAAACACCACGGGATATCCAAACTTCTGCCCTATTTTTGTGATTCATGTCTACTCCTGATTACTCAGATACCATTGTTGCATTGGCTACACCTCAAGGTGTGGGTGCCATTTCTGTAATACGCCTCTCCGGAACAGATGCGATTACGATTACTCAGACTGTTTTTAAAGGCAAGGACCTCACTCAACAACCATCACATACCATACATTTCGGAACCATACACGATGAAGAGCGAATTATCGATGAGGTATTAGTGTCCGTATTCATTGCCCCCCAATCTTTCACCACAGAAAATGCAATTGAAATTTCTTGCCATGGTTCAGCTGTTATAGTAAAAGAAATCATCAAAGTATTACTGAAAAAAGGCGCAAGACTGGCTACCCCCGGAGAGTTTACCAAGCGCGCTTTCCTCTATGGTCGTTTTGACCTGGCACAAGCCGAAGCCGTGGCAGACCTTATCAATGCCGAAACCGACAATGCGCGGCAGGCAGCTCTCAATCAAATGCGCGGTGGATTCTCCAAAGAGATCAATCGCTTGCGCGAAGAGTTGATTCACTTTGCATCTCTGATAGAACTAGAACTCGACTTTGGTGAAGAAGATGTGGAGTTTGCCAAACGTAGCGACTTGAAGAAACTCATCTACCAAATACAAGGGTACCTCACCTCGTTGATCAATTCATTTGATCAGGGGAACGTAATCAAAAACGGTGTACCTACAGTAATTGCGGGGAAGCCGAATGCCGGCAAATCTACCTTACTCAACGTATTGTTAAACGAAGACAAAGCCATTGTCTCTGAGATTGCAGGCACCACCCGCGATACCATTGAAGATGAGATGGTATTGGGAGGAATCAATTTCAGGTTCATTGATACAGCTGGCTTGCGGGAGACAACAGATGTAATAGAAGCCCTTGGCGTGGCCCGTACCCGTGATAAGATGAAACAAGCCTCCCTTATCATATATATGGTGGACCTTTCCAATACTACGCTGGAGGAAATCGATATAGAAATCAAAGCACTAACCGATTTAGGAATTCCACATATCAAAGTGGGTAACAAACTGGACAAAGCAGATCCAACGCTAGTGAATCAACTCACTGAAAAAGGATTTACTTTCATCTCGGCCAAGAATGGTGATCAAATAGAAGCGTTGAAAGAAAGTATTCTTGCTCTGTTTGAAATTGAGAATGTGAAAACGGGTGATGTGATGGTGACCAACCTGCGGCACTACCAAAACCTATTGCAAACCAATGAATCGCTCACGCGCGTACTCGAAGGCATGGGCAGCGGTATTACAGGCGATTTTCTGGCCATGGACATCCGACAGTCGCTCCACTACCTCGGAGAGATCACAGGGAGTATTACTACAGACGATCTTTTAGAGAACATTTTCAGTAAGTTTTGTATCGGAAAGTGATGAAAGACGTTCTTATTTGCTGTTGTTTGTTTTTGTTCTCTAAACAAACTTTTTTGCTATTCTCCACTCAATGAATTTTACAATAAGGAATGAATCGTTGAACGAGATCCCTATTATCAAAGCTTAATGATATCGAATAAAGACTTAAGAGGACATCAATCCACTCTGATTAATCAATAATGCCAATTCGGTAGACTTATGAATGCCTAATTTTCTGAAAATATTTTTTTTGTGCTGCTTAATGGTATCCCGTTGCACACAGTGCTCTTCGGCTATTTCCATATCGCTTTTGCCCTGGGCAATTTTTTTACTGATGCTTATTTCCGTAGGTGTAAGTTGATCAACAATGGAGGCCTTCGGGTATAGCACTTCATTTACTATATAATAATTTTTACTGACGTCATAGGCAATCATAACTGCATGGTTGCCCTCTTTGGTGGCAGTGATGTCGGTGTATTGCATTACAACATAGCGTAAAACGCCATTGGAATCACTTAAAGATTTTAATATGCGCTGGTTAATCCAATAATAAGTATTGCCTCTTCGGTATTTATACTCTACCGAAAATTCAATATTGCTTCTTTCTACTGGGGTGATTTGCATTACGTAGTGTAGATAGGTGCCAAAATGAGTCGCTATAAAGCTATTATGTTCCGGTAAAACGTACTGCGCGAATTCATCTGGCGGCATGCCCTCAGTAAAATCCAAGCCGAGTATACTACTAAAGTCACCAGAAACTGCAGCCAATTTCGATTGGTGCAAATCCAGCACAATAGAGGCATAGGGGCCACTACCCATAAGAGAGGATAAGGTTTCTATGTATTCTTTAGCCTCTTTCAGCGCATCTGTTGCGTCACCAAAATTTTGGCCCTCCCAAATCTCTTGTATAGGCAGATAATCCTTAAATTCTTCATGGGTATTATGTTCTTTCTGATCGGGCATTCCTTAAAGAAAGTCAGCGTAAGAAAGTAAGCGTGAAGAAAGTCTCGCATTAAGTTAAACATTTTTATAGAAATCTTACCCTTTTGTGGAATGGTTTTGTAGGGGCTGAATACCGAAATTTAGCCTAAACATCGGTTTTATGTATATGGAACTATCAGTATCAACATAGATAGTTCGGATTTTTTTTGAACCATTTTCTAATAGGATCAATCAATTCTTACTACTGTGTACATTGATGTAAAAATATCAAGAGCACCCAATTTAACTAGGCAATGGCTCAAATATCTTTTTGCTTTATACTGCTGTTGTTTGGCGACAACAATCGCTGCCCAGGATATTAACATACAATCCGTATCTATAGACCAGGGCAAAGTAACCATGAAATTTACTTTGGAAGACCCCAACCCGGACAGGCGCTATACGCTACGGCTCTATTCTTCTATGGACAATTATGTGCAACCCCTACAGAATGTGAGCGGCAACATTGGTGTGGACCAGCTCGTGGGTGGCAACAAGCAAATTGTGTGGGATGCCTCCAAGGAATTGAAGCCTGGCTTTAACGACTACATCTCTTTTGAACTACGAGCTTTCATCTACGTGCCTTTTATTGAAATGGAAGACTTAAGCCAGTATGGAGTTTTTAAGCGTGGGAAAGCATATACGTTAAAATGGTCGGGTGGACGTGGAGATAATATACTTTCGTTTGAACTCTTTAGAGGCGATAAGAAAACAGGTACCCTGTTTAAAGATGTAGCCAATACGGGTAGCTGGTCTATGACACTCCCTAACAACACCAAGCCTGGTCGTGATTACTATTTTAAAATTACCGACCAAAATAACAACGATGAACAAGTGAACACCGGTTTGTTTACAGTGAAGGCAAGGGTGCCACTGG
>JBATLM010000285.1:0-14659 GCA_049289315.1 Cyclobacteriaceae bacterium | reverse complement strand
CCCTATGTCAGGTACTGATTTTTTTGTGTTTATCCAGGCATGGCATGCGCTTGTCTGCCTACTGGCGGGAGCTGAAGAGCAGGCATGTGAAATGGAGCACCTCTTCCATCAGGGAGATTCTTCGGTCGTCCTGCGTCCTCCCTCAGAAAGGCGCAGGTGTTGACTGACGCTCCTTACTCTTAACCAGCGCTTTAGGTCCATACTCACCTAAGCCCACTACACCAAAGGAGAGACTTCCTGCTCTGCATCAAACCTACGTCCTCGGTACTTCACCACGGCATTACCCGAGTTGAGAATAACCAGTCCGACAAAAGAGCACATCAACATAATCACCGACATGGGCAAACTGGTGCCATTGTGGAGTATGCTTACCAATGCCGATACCACCGCACCCATCCCTAACCGAAAACTTCCCAACAGTGCTGAGGCGCTACCTGCATGTTTGGTAAAAGGTGCCATCGAAAGCGCAGTCACGTTGGGCGACATGATGCCATGCCCGGCCACGAACATAAATACCAAAGCGGTGAATCCATAAATGGTATACCCACCATACATCGTACCCAACACCAATGCACTTCCTACCAAAGTTTGGTAGAACAAGGCCACCTTTATCAATGACTCACTTTTGAAGTGACGCAACAGCAAGTGATTGAATTGTGTGCTACCTATCATACCAAATGCCACCAGTGCAAATGCCCAACCGTATTGTTGTTCAGTAAGGCCATAAATATTCATGTACACATCTGAAGACCCCACGATGTAGGCAAACGGTCCGGCCATGGCAATACCACCGGCCAGTGTATAGATGAGAAACTGTGGTTGCTTGGTCACTTCATAGAAGTTGGCCAGCACCGCTTTAGGTTTTAATGAAATAGAAGTGTCTGCTTTTTTGCCTACAGGCAAAAAGAAATGCACGGAGAACATCGTGAGCACTGCAATGGCAGCTAAAATGATAAACACCCAGTGCCACCCGAAGGCAGACGTTACGTAACCTCCCACTGTGGGCGCAATCATCGGGGACACGGCAATCACCAGAATGATCAAGGAAAACACCTGAGCCGATTTCTTTACAGGAAACAAATCCCGCACCAGCGCCTGAGCGGCTACCATTCCCACACATCCACCGAGAGCCTGTAGCAATCGCATCACAATTAATGATTCTACAGAATACGTAAAGGCGCAGCCAATGGAAGCCAGTGTGTAGATGACGAGTCCCACATACAAGGGTTTTCTTCTTCCAAAGCGGTCGAGCAGCGGACCATAAAACAACTGGCCTATAGAAATACCAAACACATAGCTGGTAAGTGACAACTGCACCTGGTCAATAGTGGTATTGAGGTCTTTGGCAATGGCCGTAAACCCCGGTAAGTACATGTCGATGGAAAACGGACTAATAGTGGCAAGGCCACCCAGGATAAGGATGGTGATGAAATAATACTTCTTACGCGTCATGAATCAATAGGGCACAAAGATAAGATTAACTGGTGGTTGTGAGATTAAGTTCATGTTTTATTTGAGAATTCGAAGCCCACGTCATGCTGAGCCACCGAGCGCGGGCTTTAGGGATGAGCGAAGCATCTCATTCCAGAATTACTTTCAGGCTAATTATTAAGATAGAGATTCTTCCTGCCTGCGGCAGACAGGCGGTCGTACTTCGTCCTCCCTCAGAAAGGCGCAGGTGTTGGTTGACTCTATAGGCACGGAAGTAACTTCCGCGCCAGTTGGGGCTCACCAACCCACCACCTACAACTGAAAGAAGTAATTAAACTTCAATACAATCGCTCGGTTCTTTGGTCCAAAGTGTCCCTCCGTCATATAATTATCGGTATACACCAAGAAGATATCACTCATCGGACGATAGCGCCATTGGATCCTGCTGTTCACATTAAAATTCTCAGCTTGTGTGTTGTACTGCAAAAAGGTAGTCCAGAAGAGGTTGTTGGTAAAGTTCACCTCAAACTTGGGATTGATCAACCACAACCTTGTGCTCCCATAGGGTTCTCCTAACTTAATATCGTTCACCTCAAACCCCATTGCAAAGTTACCCCATGGCTGAACGCGGTAGTTTACCGTTGAGCGTATGGTAGTCTTGGTGCCGGTATAATACTCTCCGCTTACAGCAAACAACTCCACATTAAGTTTTCTTCTCAAGTCTGAGTTGAGTTGTATGTTGAATTCCGTAAAATTATAATCACCTACAGGCAAGGGCGCTCCTTCTGTCAACTGGAAAGGAAACAATAGGTTCACAAATTGATTGTTTAACCTGAACCTCAACTGACTGGTATTCCTAAAAAAGAGAAAGTAACGCAAGCGCGTGTAGGATTCGTTGAGCGTACCATTGCGCACCCAATGCACATAGTTCTCCAGACCTGTCCAGTGCTTGATCACGCTTTTGTTTTGTGGGTACCAACTGTAGTCAAGGTTGGTCGATGACTTGGTATAACCAATAGGTACGATCACATTATTGACCGGATCATAGTTATTCAGCCTTCCTACAAATCCCATATCGGCAGTGTAGTTATCTCCCATCTGTTGCAATTGATAGTTGGCCTGAAACAATCTGCCATTGTAACCCACACTCCCTACCAAAAACTGATTGTCTGTCGTAACTCCTTCTTTGAAAGCATGATTATAACTGGCCTTCCCTACCCACCGTCCGTCTTCAGACAAATATTCAAACTCCATAGTAGCGTTGCGACCATAATCAGTTGAGTTCAGTTCTCCATCAGTTACTGATTGCCTGTTGACAAAAAGGGCGCGTACTGTTGATCTCTTTAATACGCGTCTGTGCAATGCAGCCGCGGTATAATTTTGTGATGGTGAAATTGAATCACTTCTGGTTTGAGCATTGAGTACTCCTATGCGCCAGTTTCGATCGAGGTTGCCACTAACCCGGGCTCCATAGGAAATAGGGATCTTGCTCCCTCCCGGATCCAAACCTATCCGTCTTGAAAAGAAAGGTGCATCCGGGTATGCACCAAAATTGGTAAACACATCCGCATTCTCCAGAAAGAATTGTCTGCGCTCCGGAAAGAATATATTAAACCGGGATAAGTTAGTTACCTGTTGGTCTACATCTGTTTGAGAGAAATCAGGATTGATGGTCAAGTCCATATTCAATGTAGGCGATAATCCTACTTTTGCCTCGCCTCCAAAATCAAAGTCACCTTTAGTAGAAGTGTTCTTTTCAAAATCTTTAGTTAATGAACTCAATGCATAAGGTGTGATGGAGATATTCATTCCTGTAGGTTCAGGAGCATTGTCCCAATCCAGTGACCCGGTAAAGCCAAGATCTGAGGGAGAAAATTGAACAGGCACCTTAGCCCACACATGGCGTTCATTAGCTTGACGATCCGACCTCCAAAAATTAATTCCCCACTGGTTGGCACCTTTCTTAAATCGTATACTTTTAAAAGGAATGGCAATCTCTACCACCCAGCCATCGGCAGTTTTTCCCACCTCAGAGTACCAGCGCACATCCCATGATTCATCTACTGAATTCACAAACGTTCCCTGCGCTGCTGAAACCATGGCTTCTGTTTGCGCACCGCCCACGTTCACACCAAAAGAATAACCAAGCGATTTTTGCCCAATAGGATCAAGTAACACACCAAATGAATCACTTGACTCCAGATCACCATCACGCTTCAATGATTGAATGATATAATTATCAGGCCCCAACATCAGCGCCCCGATGTACAGGTTCTTATCATCATAAGTAAGTTTCACGATGGTTTGATTATTGGCTGCAGCATTGTCTGAAGGCGCATTCAACCAAAAGTTGTCAGCTCCCTTGGCTTCCTCCCATGTTTGTTCATCCAGTATACCATCAATCTTTATGTCACCGGAGGCCTTCTGAATACTCAACTTATGGGCTTCACGGTTGGCTGTTTGTGCTAAAGAAGAGAAGCCGCCTGCTATAAGGAGCAGAAAAATGTAAAATCGCATAGTACACTCAAAATCAGAATACCAAAAATGTATATTTCTCCTACATCTACCTAAAATGTTGATGTCAATCGGTAGATATTGATGCTGAATAGAAGAGGATATGTTATTTCACCATTTAATGAGAAATCCTGCGCATTGAAAAAGGTCAAGCTGTCTCCATTAATTTATCACGCATTGCCATAAGTCGCTTTTTGTTAGCCAGATGCCACGCTTTGTATTCCCATCTGCCCAAAAACCATGTGATCACAAAAAAGACAACGATAAGACCGATCTTTAACCATGACTTGTCTTCATGTATGGCGTTACCTAAGGTAAGAGCCGCAACAACTAAGAAATAGATCAACATACCATAAGAAAGCCGAGCACGATATGTAGCGTTGCTGATGGCATGATCTAAGTCACCTAACATGGTCCGGTCAAACCGGTTTTCATGCTTCAGCCGATGCAGTCTTCTGGTGTAGATATAAATTCCGGCAGCCAGCATTACTAACCCCAAAGCATTGGCATAGATGTCGCCTCTTTTTTCTATAAAATTCATCGCGACAATAGTTCCTCCTGCTATCCCATTAGCGAAAATGAGTATCCACTCGACTTTAGACACAAACCGACTGGACTTTCTTTTCTTCTGCTGGATACTCTCATGCAATTTTTTCTCATCAATCACATACTTATGCTGTTGATCCTGCTTATCCCATATTTTTTTCATGTCTTCAAATTTCATGTGCTGTTTTTATTTTAGATTGTTCTGCTAAATATTTTTTAAGTCTATGAATCTTCACCGCCACATTGCTTTCTGATATCCCCAACATATCAGCCATTTCCTTGTAACTAAAGTCATCCAATAGCATTACACAAAGCGATTTGTCAATTTCATTGAGTTTATTGATCTCACGATACAACCACTCGACCCTTTCATCTTCGTTGGTATTATCTGGAGACCCTAATAACGAAGGGTAATCCATTTCTCCAGATTTGGTGCCTATTTTATCCTCCCTACTTTTCCATCTCAATGAAGTGTTTAGTGCAATGCGATAGAGCCAAGTGGTTACGGCTGATTCATTTCTAAAATTGGGGATGGATTTCCAAACTTGAAGTGCCACCTCCTGGAACAAATCATCGCGGTCTTCCATGGTAAAAGCATATGCCCTTACAATCTTGAAAAGAAGCCCTTTATGGTCGTCCAGCCAGGATTTGAATACGTTCTGTTGTTCGCTTTCCGTCATTTACCCAATTAGTACAGATATTAAAACCATCCTTACAATTTTGAGAATTATTATCAAAGTTACTTGGCAGGTTTAAACCAATGAGAGGGTGGATGCCATCTCATTCCTATTTTAGGCCAATGTCCCGTCCTAAAATCATAGAGTACTAAGCCAAGCTATTCAGCTATCATACTATTGGGTAGGCGGACGGTGAATGTGGAACCTTCCTGGTATTCAGACTTAAAGGAAATCATTCCCCCTAGTTTGTGCACCGTTTCCCTAACAATGTACAATCCAAGTCCAGACCCTTCGGAAGATTCCGTAGCCCTGTAAAACATTTCAAAAATACGGTTCTGATATTCTGGTTGAATTCCTATTCCATTGTCGGAAACAGTTAGGGTTAATTCACTATCACTCACATGCATACCCACCGAATAGAAACTTTCTTCTTTGGTAGGATCAGTGTACTTGATGGAGTTAGATATGAGATTATTTAAGATTACCCTCATTCTGGCTACATCGATGGGATGAGTCATATTTTCAGGAATATTAATTTTTCCTGTTGCTTTGGCATTAGATGAAATAAATTCTATTCCTTCTATAACTTCTTTCACCAATATATGCAGGTTCACCTCTGCATATGAAACTTCCATCCTGGCATTTCGTGAATAATCAGTAACCTCCTTAATGAACCCTTCCATGGTGAGAATTCGGTTTTTCATGAACCCGAAATACTCATTCAATTCCGTATCCTTATTTGTTAATCGTACGATCTCCAACAAACCAAGTAGCGAGCTAAGTGGGGCACGCATATCATGCGAGGCACTGTAGACAAAGCGATCAAGTTCCTTATTTGCTTTTTCCAACTCTTCATTCTTATCCAATAGCGCTTGTTCTGCAAGTTCCCTTGCCTGAATATTATTCCTTAAAGATTCCTCCGATTCGTTATTTCGATTGATGGCAAAATAAATAATAAGTACACAAGCAAGCATACCCATAATAAAATTAGTGATAAAGCTAATCCTGATGTAAGCTTCAGTTTGCTCGGGAGGTTCGATGGGTGACCAATCACTCAAATAGCCCAAAATCCCTAATAAAACAGAAACTCCAACAAAAGAAAACCCTATGTACCTGTGATGACCAGCAAACAAAATAAGGGCAGCAGCTGCAGTGGAGGTAAAGTATAAAAAAACACCGCTGAATGGTGAGTCTACTGCAGCAAAGGAATAAATCAACAGATTAGAAAAAACTAAGATGATAATTGATGCAATTGTGGACTTTCGATTACGATTTAAAAGCACAATTATTACTGAAATAACTATCCCAATACAATAGAATGGAATGAATGAGGTAATATCATTTGAAAAATCAATAAAAATGTAAATACTACAAATGGCACCAATGAGCAGTCCAAATTGCCCTCTTAGAAGAGACTCTTTATACTCACTTCTTGAGACTATCCTCTCCTTCCCAACAAGGAAGTTTCTCAGAAATTGACCATCTGCCATAAAAGTAAATTTAAGCCAAATTAGATTAAGGCTAAGTAGAAGCCATGCAATGGGTTCATAAAGTACATTTCTAAGTTAAATGAAATATTGAAAAAGATGGATACAAATAAAAAAGGCTGCCAGAGGGCAGCCTTTTTCAAAAATAACCTTTTGATATACTACTTGTTTACTCCAGTCACAGCAAATATTCCTGGCTCAGGAGATGGTGCATTGCTATTAGCATTCAACTCATCCTGTGCATAAGGAAAGCGCTCTGGGAACTGTGTAAACGTTCCGCTATTAATAGGGAATGGTACAGTCAAATCACCATCGCTTTTTCTTACTCTTCTGGCATCATTGAATGGCTGAAACATACCATATAATGATACATAACGCTCCTCGATGATCTCTCTAAGTAACGCCCGTGTGGGAACAATGCTATCCAAGTTTTCCATACCTAGAGGATCAAAATCAGCAGCCACATAGGCACTGTATTGAGTTACATCAGCAGCGGCCACTTTGGTAAAGGCTGCGCCAGCATTCAAATGAGCTCTCAAAGTATTCAAGTGGCCTAAGCCAGTAGCAAAGTCAACAGTCCTTGTTCCAGCCTCGGCCAAAATCAATAAGTTCTCTTCATACGTAACCAATGGCATTGGGGATGTCTTTTTTGCTACACCTACCTCAGTACTTGGCGCGTTACCGATTATGGTATAATACTTAGAACGAGCCTGCTCATTGGTCTTAGCATTATTCCTGCCACCCCCTGGAGCAATAAGTCCTTCCAGAAAGGTGCCAGCAGTGCTCATATAGTCATTACGCTCACCAACAAAAACATTGAGCAAATTCGTATCTCCATTGGCAGAGTTTCCAACCGGCTTAAACTTCATGGAGTTTGCATTAATGGCTATACCAGATTGTGCAGCAGTGTATGCATTACCATAATCTTTAACATCCATATAATAGCGTGCCTTCAACGTATAAGCTGTCTGAATCCATTTGGTTTTATTACCAGCATGAAAAATCTCGTTAGAGATAGATGGATTGGTTGCCAAACTATTGAGGTCAGCAATTGCGCCATCTAACAAAATCTGAAGACTTGCAAACACGGCAGATTGACTGTCAAAAACAGGATCCTCAATTTCCTCATTAGAATCAACAGCCTGTGTGTAAGGTATGTCTCCAAATATCTCGGCTGCAGTTCCAACCGCATGAGCTTCCAAAATCTTAGCTATGCCAACATAGTTGGGTCTATCTGCTAACTCTGTTTGCATGATACGGCTTTGCTTCACAATACCTTGATAAATATAACTCCAGGTATTATTCGTCTCTTCAGTACTGATATTGTATTCACCTAAACTTTTATAGAGTAAAAGTTTACCACTGTACTGACCGGTCCACATGCCAGAGATACGTTGAAGGTGACTAACATGAACTGTAATGTTAGCCAACTCTGCTCCAATCAAAAGCAAGTCCGCAGGAGCACTTACCGGCTCATTCGGATTCACATTGATATCCTCCAATATGTTTTCACATCGGGTGAACATCAAAAGCGGAAGAAGTATTAATATTATCTTTTTCATATTTCTTAGAAATTAACTTTTAATGAGAAAACCCATGAGCGTGTGCTCGGGTTGGTAAAATAATCGATACCAAATCCGTTGTCCACACCTGATTGATTAATTTCAGGGTCGATACCCTGCACATCGGTCCATAATTTCAAATTACGTCCTGTAACACCAAGTACAACCGAGGTAAGTTTCATTCTCTCTACAAAAGCATTGTTAAGAGTGTAGGCAAGGCTAATCTCACGCAAGCGAGTCCAGCTACCATTGCTGATTCCAAACTCGTTAATCGCTGATCCGCCTAATCCACCGCCTAAAGAAGTATACCATCCTTCATCTTTCAATACAGGCCCTGCACCAAAGTCTTCAATGTTACCTCTTACAGTTGTTCCTGCTGTAAATACGGTACCATTCGAATTCACAAGATCCTGAGTTAGAGTAACCTCATTTCCTACATCAGCATGCGTTCCAAATTGATACAACACGAATCGTGACCGATCCGCAAAATCTGCTCCCTGGAAAGTTTCAAATAAAATATTAAATGAAAGACCCTTATAAGAGGTTGATACGCCAAGTCCACCTCTCCAATCAGGATTAGGATCACCAGTAACCCCTTGATCAGGATCAATCTGAGGGAAGCCATTCAAATCCAAAGCCAAAGTTCCATCAGCATTACGTTGTGCTCGGGTTGACCAGAGAACACCCAATGACTGTCCTTGAACCGCCCTTGAACTGATTGACTGTGTGGTTAACTCAATAGATTCGGTTCCCTTCAAGTCAGTAACTTCATTTTTGTTGTTGTTAAAGTTACCGTACATGTTTACTTGCCAGTCACGATTCTTAAAAATGGTATAACTCGCATCCAACTCGATACCTTTGTTAGTCATGGTACCAGCGTTAGCAAAAGCGCTATTAAATCCTGAAGAAGGAGACAATCCCACCTCGAACAACAAGTCATTAATCTCATTAGAGTAATAAGTAAACCCTAATGACAACTTATTCTTCAGTAAACGCAGGTCAGTTCCAATTTCAAACTCGGTTTTCACCTCGGGCTTCAAATTGGGATTTCCTTTATCATCATTATACCTAAATCCACCGCCATATAACAAAGGATCCAATCCATCATCATACGCATTATAAGTAAAGCCTTCGTAGGTTGTTTGTGAACGATATGCAGGAGGCTCAACACCCACCTGACCGTATGCCAACCTCAACTTACCAAAAGAAAGTACTGAGTTGTTCGCAAGAGCAGGCAGTTGAGTAAACTGCCAAGCCACATCAGCCGCTGGATAAAAGTAGGTTCCAGCAATAGTTGACGCAGCTTCTTGTGTTCCATTCAAATTAAGAAACACCTGATCGAAGAAATCAAAAGCCAAAACACTATAAAGCCTGTTTGATCTTCTATGACGATTGGTGTTGTCAGGGAAGAATAGT
The DNA here is from genome assembly GCA_049289315.1 of Cyclobacteriaceae bacterium. GTDB lineage: Bacteria > Bacteroidota > Bacteroidia > Cytophagales > Cyclobacteriaceae > ELB16-189. Next base: position 5,026 of record JBATLM010000285.1, on the reverse strand, counting down.
CTAGAATTATTAAAGTTTCTTAGATCAGTATTGATCAAAAACTGCTGCGCATCCACACGGTCACGAGCATATTTTCTATCGTTAATATTCCAACCCACGGTAGCGTTCAAGTTGATATCGCCAGTTAACGGTCTTGTTGCTCTAACAATACCATCAAAGTTGATTTCAGTTTCTTTGAAGTTCTCAGCATCAAAATTTCCTAATGAAGGAACGTTACCAGCTGATCCAATCGGGTAAAAGCGTTCCCTACGATCTGTATAACTGTCCACACCACCTCTTAGTATTATATCCATCCAATTCAAAGGTGAAATTGTAACTTCTGATGAAACAATAAAACGATCCACCAATGATGGGTTCTTTTGCTCATCGGTTGTCCAAAGCGGATTGTTATAGGTAGCATTTTGGTTGTCTCCTAGGTATCTTCTATAAGCCCGTTGACGAAGAGGGAAGGCAGTTCCGTTATTGTCAAAATAGGTGCCTTTATAATCTCTGATATCAAAATCAGGTGCTCCTCTCAATAACCCAAGATAAAGGCCATTTACGTTTGAGCTTTGCTGAATCCTATTTGAACTGGTATGCGCATAAGTTGCCTTTGAGGACATGGCTATCCAGTCATTGAATTGAGTGTTGGAGTTCAAACGCATGGTTGTCCGTCTGTAGTCGGAATTTTTAATGATACCCTTTTGATCAAGATCACCAAAACTGAAGTAGAAATTAGATTTTGCTCCACCGCCACTAACTGATAGTGAATTCTCAAAATAGCTCCCATCCCGAAATACAGCGTCAAAGTTTTCATCTAGAAAAGTCTCTCTGGAGTTCTTTGTGGTAATCGGATAATAGATCGATCCGTCATCTGCCTGAAAATACCTTCCGGTGGTGTTAAACACATCAGCCTCTCCAGTACGGTCAGCAATCCTGTCACCCCATGAGTTGGCGCTCGTAGGGCTGTAATTTCCGCCACTACCTTGACCAAACTTATCTTGCAATGGGTGTTTTTTGTTGATCTGGTCAACAGAATAAGTAGAACTGAAAGAAATATTTACTTTATCCCCAGCCTTTCCTTTTTTGGTAGTGATTACAACCACTCCGTTGGCAGCGCGTGACCCCCACAAAGCCGCAGCTGATGCTCCCTTCAATACTTGAATGGATTCAATATCTTCAGGATTAAGGTCGTTGATCCTTGACTGTTCAGAAGTACCTCCAGCTCTTGATCCGCTATTTCCTGTAAGGCTAGAGTTGCTTACCGGAATACCATCTACGATAAAAAGTGGATCTGATGATCCCGTGATCGTATTGGCACCTCTAATCTGAATGGTAGAACCAGCTCCAGGGTCACCATTAGAACGAGCAATACGGACGCCAGCTGCTTTACCAGCCATACCGTTCAACAAGCCTGTCTCACCAGATCTGGCCACATCCTCGGCCTTAACTACTGCACTGGTTGATCCTATTTTGTCTTTATTCTGTTCAAAACCCAAGGCACTAACGACAATTTCGCTAAGCTGTGTTACATCTTCCTCAAGGTTAACATTAATTACTGACCTTGCTCCAACAGCTTCTGAAGCCGATGTGTAGCCAATAAAACTAAAAAGCAATGTAGCACTGCTTTCCACTTGCATAGAGAAATTTCCTGAAACGTCCGTGATTGTTCCATTAGAAGTTCCCCTTTCGATGACGTTCACTCCGATGAGTGCCTCGCCATTCGCATCCGTAACCCTACCTGTAACGGTTTGCTGCGCGAAGGCAGACAACCCGAAGAGTAAGAGGGCCACAGTAATCGAGTAGATTTTTTGCATATAGTTTTTGTTTGATTTGGTGGCAAACGTAAATCATAAAAAAATTTAATCCTACAATTATTTTTTTACGAACAGTCATTAGGAAAGCTTGTGCTTGATTACTTCAGAGTCGTCAAAAGCGAGAAGCTATCACTAAGAAAACGGAATTCAGAAACAAAGGGTTAGTTCATAACAACACAATAAGGTTTTAAAGAGAAAATTGCCCCCAATTGCGTGACTCCAAACTAACTTCAAAATAAAATCAGACATAAAAAAAGGCTGCCCTAGGGCAGCCTCTTCAAGTTCAAAATTATAAAAAAAAATTATCCGAGGTAAGCCTTAAGTTCTTTGCTCCTGGAAGACTGTCTAAGCTTACGTGTAGCCTTCTCTTTAATCTGGCGTACACGCTCACGGGTAAGATCAAACTGATCAGCAATCTCCTCAAGCGTAACCGCATGACCTCCTGCTAATCCATAATACAAAGAAATGACAGCAGACTCGCGCTCACTCAAAGTGGCCAACGCCCTCTTCACTTCAGTTTGAAGTGATTTGACCATCAAATCTGAATCCGGTATATCAGCATCCACATCCTCCATAATATCCAGCAAAGTTCCATCTCCATCACCCTGTGCAAAAGGCGCATCCATAGAAACTTTACGTGCTCTGAATGTTAAGTTAGTTCTGATCTCTTCCGGGGTCATCTCCATTACATCTGCCAACTCATCTTCGGTTGGCTCGCGCTGATGTTTCTGCTCCAATTCTGAAAAAGCATTGTTTATTTTATTCAATGATCCTACCCTGTTAAGGGGAAGGCGTACAATTCTTGATTGCTCAGCAAGCGCCTGTAGAATACTCTGGCGTATCCACCACACTGCATATGAAATGAACTTAAATCCTCGTGTCTCATCAAATCGAGTAGCTGCCTTGATAAGTCCAAGGTTTCCTTCATTAATAAGGTCACTTAGGGTCAAACCGTGATTTTGGTACTGCTTGGCAACAGATACCACAAAGCGCAAATTGGCATTCACCATTTTCTCCAACGCTACCTTGTCACCATCTCTAATTCGCTTCGCAAGCTGCACTTCCATTTCCGCAGTGATCAAATCGATCCTGGCAATCTCACTTAAGTACTTGTCAAGCGACTGCGTTTCACGGTTCGTTATCTGCTTGGTTATCTTGAGTTGACGCATTAATGTGTAAATTAATTGTTTATGTAAAAAATAGTGGTTCTAATATCGATTTTCACCAAAATGCTACCCCCTTAGAGTTCACTCTAACTTTTTATCATCAGTAGGCCTCAACCTGCAGATGTTAGTGCTTAGGTTGGCTAGTAAACCAAGAAGGGCAATTTCAAGAGAAATACGCATAAACCACCAGCAAAAGTACAAAAAATTACTATAATCCTATGAAATAGCTATTAAGTATGTGTATAACAAGTCGTTAGGTAAATAGTTCAATAATCTAAAAAAGCCATACTGGTAATCAGTTAGAATAACCCAAACAGGTATATGGTGAACATACCCCAGGCGGTACCGGAAACCATACTTAAAATAGCTAACAATATAGCATGGGGCATCCATTCTTCATTGTAGGCGGCTGTCACAGCTGGTGCAGTGGAAATGCCTCCTAAATTGGCCATACTTGCTATAGGAACCCAAGCCATATGCAATCGCAATACTTTGGCCACAATCATCATAAAGATATAGTGAGCCACAATCCAAATCATGGCTATTATGACAAACGGGATTGGCAGCGAAAGCCCGCTGAAGTCTAGTTTTAAACCAAGTATAGCCATTATCATTATAATAAGTATACCCCCTACCTTAAGTACAAAAGGATGGTTCCATCTAGAAATAAAATTGCCCAACATTAGCCCAACAACGGAAAGGGTAATGACCCTCCATAAAAAATCTTCTACCCACCAATTAGTGAGCACAGCCACCAAAATGATAGCGCAAACTGTAATAATTATGGAGCCTATCGTTCTGCTGTTTGGCTTTATCTCATCAGCCACGAAATCAGGAATCTTTTCGGTGATTCCAAAAAAACGATTCAATTGGTCACTCCTCTTAATCAACTGAAACATCAATATGGTCCAGATGTTGACTAAAATATTGTCCAACACCAGTACAGAAAGAAACAATGACTCGGGTGTGCCTACTAATTCTTTCAGCACCAGCTGACTGGTACTACCTCCAATCCATCCCCCAACTATCGGCACCAATCCTTTCCAATATTCTTGCGTGATAAAGAGATCGTGACCAGAAGGCAAAACGAACTGAGCTAATAGTACGAGAACAACTGGCAAAGTTGCAATCACAAGCGACCCAGATACAAACAAGATAATTGGTCTTGCCCCTACAATCTTTAATTGTGGAATAGACAAAGCACTCATCACAGTAAGAATAGCAAATGGAATGATCCAATTACGGCTTAGTGAATGAAGAAAGACACCTGATAAATCGAGGCCAGTAGTATGCGTGACAGCAGCTGGAATAACATAGGCAAAAAGGATGGCCGGAAACCAGTTAAGTAATCCCTGAATCCAAGGCGCCTTTTGCTTGTTTATCCACAAAACGGCAAGCACTGTAAATGCTACAACAAATAAGGCAATCCACTGATCCATTTGGCAACTTGAAGTTGGTAGAAGCTGAAAAGATAGTAAATTATTCTACTTTATCGTATTCACACATGCTACACGAATTTCAAAACTTACTGAGCGCTATTTATAATCATCCATTGCACTCCAAAGTTGACTGAACTCTTTCATAAAAGACTTCACTACTCCTCCTTCTCTGGTCAGCAAAACATTTTCATGGTTATACTTAGCCGCACTCAAGGTCCAGTTGTAGCTACCTGTAATCAAGGCACTGTCATCTACCACCATAAATTTATGGTGCATATGATTTGGAGTAGCATCCATCTTCACAGCTACACCCTCTTTGGCCAATTGGGCAATGTCAGATCCAAGGTCGAGCGACTTATCATTGTCTGTAATAATTCTTATATCTCTTCCTCTCCTATGCGAATCAAGGATAGCACTTGTTATGCGATCGTCACTAATTGTAAAAACACAAATATTGATTTTATTAACAGCATACATTATTTGACTGATAATAGTATTGCGGCAAGCATCCCCAGGGCTAAAGTAAGCATCGGCCTTTTCTGTATTTTTTGTCAGCAAGGCACTGTTGGCATTCTTGATCCACTCCAATATGAATGAATAATTATCTGGAGTGGCTTTTTCATTT
>JBATLM010000284.1:0-4381 GCA_049289315.1 Cyclobacteriaceae bacterium | reverse complement strand
AAATAACCGGCTCGTGCCAGCGTGGAATACCACACGGGAGAGATGTGTCCGTTGGACAAGAAGAATAAATCTTCGCCTTTGCCCTCCATATTGAAGGCTTTGTCGTGTTTCATGATCTCAAAGTAGAGCGCAACGAAGAACTCAGTACAGCCAAGAGAGCCGCCCGGATGCCCTGATTGACAGGCATGTACCATACGAACAATGTCTCTTCTGATTTGCGAAGGGAGTTTCTTAAGTGTAGCGAGTTCGGCCATGTGATAGTGGTTTAGCCGCGAAGATGTGCGAATTTTATAAACCCTGCAAAGGAATTAGCGGCCAATGCCGTGATTCACATGAATTAAGTGAAGGGGTCTACTTGGCTTTCTTCTTAACCGCCTTTTTCGCAACTTTTTTTACCGCTTTCTTTTTAGCCGTGCTATTCTTGGTTGCGGTTTTTTTGGCTTTTGGAGAAGTTGGCTGCGATCCTAGATTAAGTATTTGTTCAGTGTGGTTTTTAGTGTCCACTTTACCGATTATTTCCTCAATGATACCTTTTTCATCAATGATGAAAGTAACCCTAGCCGTGCCCATATACTTTCGTCCGTACATTGACTTTTCAATCCATGTACCATATTTCGTGTGGACGACTTTATCCACGTCAGCAAGCAAGCGAAAGGGGAGGTTTTGCTTTTCGATAAATTTTTGATGCGACTTTTCGGTATCAGTACTTACTCCCAATACTTCGTATCCCTTTTTCTGAAGCAGTTTATAATTGTCTCTTAAATTGCAGGCTTCAGTAGTACAACCCGGGGTTTGATCCCTTGGGTAGAAGTAGAGGACTACCTTCTTTCCTTTAAAATCCGACAAAGCGACTTTGTTTCCATTCTGGTCATTCACTTTGAAGACAGGAGCTTTTTGACCGACTTTTAATGCCATTTGCTATGGGATTTTTTCTTTATAGATATTTTCGTTGCCTGCATTGTCTACGACTTTCACAGACAAGTCTCCTTTAAGTGGAACTTTGCTGTCTTGACGTTCGGCCCATATCATATTTGTTTTGTAGTCGTAGTTCATCAACAGCCACTCTCCATTGATGCTGGCTTCATAGTAGGAGATGCCAGATAAATCATCGTAGATTTTGAATCGAGCGGCTGCACCATTTACTGCCATCTTTCGGATGGTAGGAGCATTAGTGTCTTCCAGCAAAACAAAATCGCCAAAGTCCCTTGAGGAGAATGTGATTTTTCCGTTGGACCAACTACCACCCATGTACTGAGAGTATCTGCCGGCAGAGCGGTAGACAGCAAATTTTTCAGTATAGTTTCCCTTAGGCTTTAAGGTAATGCTAAGGTTTCTATTGATAGGATAAATGGAGTCACCAATAGAAAATACTTCCTTGTCGTTGTTGGAATGTTTTACTCTTAAAAAGACGGTATCATACAATGAACTTCTCGAAAAATTAATATCTACCAGATCGCTGTAGTATTTATAGGGGACTCCTGCAGGAATCATGTCTTTAAAATTCGTACGTAAAGTTTCATTGCCTACTGTTATTGAATCGGGCAGTTTTTTTCTTAGATCAAACAAGAATACATTCTGACTTTTTCCGGAATAAGCAGGAGCTGTATTTTCGAGTCCTTTGCTGTAATAGATGATGGCAGAATCTCCCAATGCTTTGGAAGCGGTAATCTCCAGTATGTTTTCTATGTACTGATGAGAGAAGTTTCGTGATGAGGGAGAAAGTGTATTTACCTCAGTTGGAGGGTTGCTTGATTTTAATGAAAGATTCACTTCACTTTCATTGCCGTAGCTATCTTTAAGAAGAATTTTGATAGGAACATCTTCAGACTTTACGGTTACCATTCCCTTACTTGGAGTTCCTGAATAATAGTCGAGCCCATTTCCATCATCGATGTACAGTTTGTTGTAACGGTCACCGCTGTTCTTTAATGTGGTATAATCCATTAGTGTCAGAATGTTGCGGGTAACTCCAAAATTGACCTTATCGATTACCTGCTTAAACACCCGCTGGTCTCCGGCAAACATTTCGATGTGGTTGATGCCGCACCTTGATCTTGAATTGTCCAATTTATCGTGACCTAGCACTTCAATACCAATAGTACCAGAAGCTAGAATGGGGAAGGGTAATCTATAGTTGTCACCTTCTTTAACTACATAAAATTCAAACCTCCCGAATTTATCATTTATTCTGGAGTTAATGTCCATAGTTCTAAAAGCAACCTTCTGAACAACGGGAGGGATGTTGTCTACTACTTCATTGAAGTTGAAGATGAGAGGATTGAGCGCTTCATTGTTTTTGTCCCTGATATCGAAGTGGAGATGCGGGCCACTTGAGCCACCGGAATTACCTGAGTAGGCAACGGTATCACCTCTTTTGATATTGAAGGTAGTAGGACTAAAAAAGAGATTAACATCAAAAGATTTTTTCCTGTATTGCTCTCTCCTTACGTAATCAGCAATTTTTTTCTCGAAACGATCCAGGTGACCATATACGGTGGTATGACCATTTGGGTGAGTGATGTATAGTGCATTGCCATACCCCCCGGTACTAATGCTGATACGAGAAACATAACCCTGCTGTGCAGAGAGGATAGGAACACCAATACGGCCATTGGTACGCACGTCAATGCCAGAATGGAAATGATTGCTGCGAAGCTCACCCATTGTTCCTGCCAATAGATTAGGTGACCCAGGCTCTACAGGAAAAAGATAGGTGTCCTCGCTTGTACTTTTCCTATCCAGATCGTCTTCAGGTGCGCTGAACTGCGCAAAGGAAGATTTTAAAATGAACAGAAAAACAAATACAATGAATTTACTTAACCTCAAAGTCCAACAGCTTTTCATTCTCAATATAGGCGGATAATCGATTTCCCAACGCTACAGGCCCAACGCCTTTTGGTGTACCGGTAAAAATCAAGTCTCCGGTTTTTAGTGTAAAAAATTTAGATAAATACGATATGATGTAATCGAAGTTAAAAAGCATGTGACTAGAGTTTCCTTGCTGCTTCACTACGCCATCAACTTCCAGTTTAAAATTTATATTGTTGAGCTCTTTAAAGTGACTTACGGGGTAAAACGTATCTGACACTGGAGCCGACCCGTTAAAACCTTTTGCAATGTCCCAAGGTAATCCTTTCTCTTTTGCTTTTTGTTGCAAATCCCTTGCCGTAAAATCAACTCCTATCCCAATGCTGTCGTAATACTTGTGAGCAAACTTTTCCTCAATAGCTTTTCCTTCTTTAGAGATCCTCAAAACCAATTCTACTTCATAGTGAATGTCTTTAGAAATGGTAGGGTAATAGAAAGGCTCATTTTTTCTGATCAACGCGGTGTCTGGCTTCGTAAAAATGACCGGCTCGTCAGGGCGCTCATTGTTCAATTCAGAAATATGTTCGGCATAATTACGCCCTATTGCAAAAATTCTCATTTTCGGGTACGGTCTTCTACAAAGCTATAAACAATAAATAGGTGAAATCGTTTTTTATTGGGCTTTTTTATCACTTTTTTGATTTGTGGCAGTAACTTTGCTATCATTCAACCACTATTATGATTAGAACAATACTACTTTTAGCCAGCTTCCTTTTTTTGTATGCCTGTGCTACCGTTCCGGTAACCGGAAGACGTCAGATGAGTTTAGTTTCAAGTGCTGAGATTAATCAAATGTCTTCTGATCAATACCAGCAAGTTTTAAGAGAAAGCAAACTTTCTTCTGATCAGGAGCAGGTGGCTATGATAAAGCGCGTAGGAAACAATATCAAAATTGCGGTAGAGCAATACATGGCTAGTAAAGGAGCTTCTGAGGAATTGGCTGGTTTTAATTGGGAGTTCAATCTGATTCAGGATGATGAAACAGTAAACGCCTGGTGTATGCCGGGGGGCAAAGTGGCATTTTATACTGCTATTATGCCTATTTGCCAGGATGAGTTAGGTGTGGCTGTGGTAATGGGGCATGAGGTAGCTCACGCCATTGCCAACCATGGTAGAGAAAGAATGAGTCAGGGGTTATTGGCACAGTTTGGTCTGGGCACACTAAGTGCGGCCATGGGTCAAAACCCAACTGCTACCCAAAGCATTTTTATGCAAGCAGTAGGTGTAGGTACAAATGTGGGAATGTTAAAATTTTCACGAAGCCATGAATCAGAGGCCGATCATATTGGTTTAATCTTTATGTCGATGGCTGGGTATGATCCTAGTGCAGCGCCAAAGTTTTGGGAACGGATGTCTTCACTGAGTGGAGGTCAGGCTCCTCCGGAGTTTTTGTCTACACACCCCTCTCACGATACACGCATTAATGACCTGGAAGGTTGGATACCAGAGGCGATGCAGTACTACAAGAAGTAGTGGGCTATATTCTAGCGATAAACATCTAGCACCTGTAATC
>JBATLM010000283.1:0-12585 GCA_049289315.1 Cyclobacteriaceae bacterium | reverse complement strand
TTAGTACACAGCCCAACTGCTTTTTGGTCCCTGATTTTTTCCAGCATCTGACCTATTAGTTCTTCATCACCCAGTACAGAAAAACTATGAGTTTCATTTTTATCAGATATTTTAAGCTCGTACCGTGATCGTACATTCCTCCTATTATAGCGAGTTATAGCCTCCAGCTCCAATTGAGCTGCTTCAATGATCACCTCATCTAACGTATCGTACTTTAATTGTTGAATGCGCAGACCTGAAGGAACAATTTCGATTAATACTAATTTTGTGGAGGCTATAATCCAATGTGAATAGAGAATGATGTAAACAAAAAGAGCTAGTATCCCAACCACAAAATACATTCCATAAGACATAGGTGGTTTTTCAATACCGGCCAAATAGAATAGCCCAGCACCAAAGCCTGACAATATCCAAGTCCCTGGACTAATAAATACAGTCAAAAAACGGACTATAAATGGGGTCTTTCCTTTTTGATAGAGTACCACAGCTCAGTTCCTTATAATTTTCAAATCCATTTTAGTAAGAATACTTCAAGAAAGTATTCAACTCATCAAAAGTAAAATCCAATGTAAATACACCATGATAATAGCCATGTGAACGCTCGCAGGGTGAAATGAACCGAATGCCTTCACGAGTAACAATTGTTGACTGATCATCTAAATTATAATCAGCAGCTGAATAATCGTCACCCACTTGAGGGGCACATATCTCCTTTGCTTTCGCTGCAATCATCTCTATAATCTGGCCCCTAGATTCAGGCCTAAAGATGTCCTCAAACTTTAACGAAGTACCCGTTTTAAGATTTAAGCAGTTATACTCTCCGCTCGACCAACCATCACCTTCATCTTTTATGTAATAGGTGGTCAATATTCCATTCAGATTATACAGAACCTCACCCTTGTCGTCTTTGTTTTTTTTACCAAACTCAAACTGTCCGTTATTATTTTCAATTCCCAACGGAATAATCTCATGCAAATAGAGATTCATTGATCCGCTGCCATCGGGCTTGACCCAAGATCCTTCAACACGGGGATAAGAAGAAACATCGCAGGTAAATAGACCAGTGATCTCCCCTTGTTCATTGCTTTCTGATAAAAGCAAGATGTTGTTTTCCAATTGACCCTTAAGTGAAATGAATCTATTCACTCTTTTGTACAAATACTTACCCTCAAACTGACCAGGAGTCACTTCTTTCAATAAGAGCAGAATATCGTAATGATCACCAATGTATCCGTCAAGAATAACTTCATCCGTTCCCTTTATAAGTTTGTTTTCAGATAAAGGCGCTTCCTCTGCCGGTTCTTCAGCACGATCTTCCTCTGTACCTGCCTTCAATTGATCGACAGGTGTCGAGTCCGTTGATTGGCTTTCATTCTTTGGTGAACTACATGAAAACAATAAAAGGAATACACAGAAATAGAAATAGCTGAGGGTCTGTTTCATAATCAGTTTTTCATTTGGAATCCTCCAACGATCGTATGTATTGAACTAGGTTCTTATCATCACCGGTGAGTTGCGCATCTACATTATCACGAGTTGGTTTATACCAATTAAACTTAGAGAAGTAGGCACTAAGTTTCTCATCTTTAAATTTGTAGCCGTATTTAGCAAACACTGTATTGCGACACAATTTTAATTCCTCTTTAGTAAAACTCTCCAACGAAGCTATTCTGTCATTCGTCACCACAGTATACATCCTATTAATCATGACCTCATCGGTAGGAACCATTATTCCACTCTCATTCTCCTGGTATTCAACCTCTTCTGTCTCGATCAGTAAAAAAGAATTATTCAACAGCTTACTTCCACGCCATGTTTGATAGGCAATCGAATAATCAAAGGCACTAATTATCCTTTCCTCATTAAACAAAACCAAACTAATTTTTCTAAAACAGGTAATGTCGTTACATCCTCCGTTTTCCGATTGATAGGCTACCAAAAGGTAATCGGTATCGCTTATCTTTTTTACCTCGCTTAAACTCCATATCTCCTCACTCAGATTTCCATCTGCAACTTCCAGTCCCAACAACTGATAATTCGCAGGGGGGATTAGTACATCTTCTTTGTTGATCAATAAAATTATATCCTGAAAAATAGTTGGAGCGGGTGACGCTGAATCATTTTGAACGCCTGATGTTACTTCCTTCCCTTCCTCACTCAGTTTTTCAGTCTCGACAGGGGAAGAGGTTACTTCATTGGATTTGGTAGTGCAACTGAATTGGTTCAGTATAATCAGGATAAATAAAGCATTTAAAACCTTATTTATTCTATTAAATTTCTTCATAGAGAGTCACAAATTTGAATTGATCTGGCTTTGATGTATAGTGCTTGCCATTGATTGTGCACAAGCCTATCTCCGCATCAATTGTGGATATCTTAGAATAATGAAGTTCATTCTCCTCATTTTCTCTTTCAAGCAAACTTTCAATAGTGGGTGAAGGATTGAAACCTTTGGTAATAATCAGGTAATTACCCTCGCCCAAATCTTTACAATCTACAATAAGGTAAAAACCCATATCCTGCATGCCCTTATAATCCCAAGTGTAATAGTCAGCATAATCGACATCACCTATGTATCGCAATTTAATGGAGTCAGATGCCTCACCGCGCACCCACTCATTATCCTGCTCCCGTATTGGTGCCCAGCTTTTAGGTAATGCGGAAAAGACAGGATTATTGATGAGTCCCGGGAACTCTATACCACTCAAACGAAAATAATTTTTGCCTTTGTTCCATCGATAATGCTTTATATACTTGATAGCGATATAATCAGAGCAATCGCTTTCTCTGTTCCCCTCCGTGTGGCTTACAATAACACTTCTGGTTTCGTTGTCAACTAATAATTCTTCATAAATACCGATAGGTCCCTCACATACACCGCCTTCAAAATTAGAAATAGCTTCAACTTCTCCTTCTGATAAATAATGACCTTCATTGAGTAATATCCGCGCACGGCCCTGTGTGTAATTTCTTGTATTTGCTTGATTATTGAGAAGGAAGTCAGGCTGACCATTGTTGTCCAGATCTGCAATCAATTCCAAAGAACCTTGATAGAACGAAAAGTCCAACCCGATTTGTTTGTTAAAAAAACCAAGACGATCTCCCACAATTCCATCAGGAGCTTCTTTTGTTTGAGAAGTCGGGTTCAACAAGAGCGCATAGGAATAATTGGAACCTCCAAAGGATTCAGAAAAATTGATTGTGCTTATTTTTTCGTTTGACCACACCACTTTGCCAGTTACAGCGTAATCCGGACTATTCAATCTTTTCATTTCCGCTACAAATGAATCAATTAGTTTTTGGGGAGTGGAAATATCAATCGCAACTGATTCCTCAGTTTGGATAGAACTAACACCAACAGAATCTATTGATGAAGTACTGTTAGTGCTGCCTGTGCAATTCCAGAGGAATGGAGCGACACATAAATGGCAAAGAATAAATCGGTTCATTTTAGGAATGGATATTTTACTTCTATTGTTCACATGTCGTTCAGTTGTCACGATCATGGATTGTATGTAACAAAGTGCTATCAATTAAATACCTCTGATACACTTCCACTTCTCCATATTCGCTGTTAACAGTATCTCGCTTTACATAAAATTCATACCTCCCATTCACTAATTTAAACCTGGTTTGGTTTTCTGCTACTGCCTTCCAATGATTGCTCATTTCCGATTCGTACGCTATGTTCTTTGCCTCGGTAGTGCCAGAAATAACCGGTGGCATCAACTTGCCAGATAATAAATCTCCTTCCTGCCTTCAAATGCTACAAATGAAAATTGAATCTGAGAATCAGAGTCATCATAGGCTAACATAAATTCTGCCCTGGAATAATTATCGGGTAATTCTATCAGTTCCTTGATGTTGAAATCAGGATTTAGTCCATTGTCCTTTTTAGACTGATATACATTGATTTCCCATTTTAGCTTCTCAAATAAAGTAACAGGCACAAATTCATTCTCCTCCGATTCATCTTCATAAATTTCTACTGGCTCCTCTGACGCTTGCTCTTTTATGCCGCAGCCAAAAGCAACGAACACAAGAAACAGAACTACAAAAGAAAATCTCATTTCAATTGCCTACGGACACTATTGCCGACCTCTTTGGCTGCCTGCTGGCCACATTGAGCTGCTATAGACACAAACTCATTTTTATCAAAGTCCTTCTTTCGGTATTCATTCAAGTCTTTGTTCTCTCCTTTAATAATTTGAGCAGGACTTTGAAATGAGGTGAGTCTTTCCTTTTTGTCCCTATCGGCTGTCCATGTTTCTGTTTTTTGCGTAGCCAAGTTCGTGATTGTGCCAGACACTTTTCCATTGGCAATGGCTATGTCAAAAACCCTCCCGTTATCAGGCGACCTTTCATCTTTCACGGTATCTAGGGTGCTGATTTCGGTGAGCTCTAGTTTCGTGATGGCAATACTAAACTCAGGATTAGTATTATCTATAACCAATTTTCTTTCATTCATTGAGGATTTAAGGTAATCCAAAAATGCCTTTCGGTAATCCTCTTCGCTATATAGGGAAATAAATCGAGTGCCACTGTCCTTAATGATTTCGATAGCAACACTTTCATCAAGACTAACACGCACCTCTGTTTCCGGCTCTGCCGGTACACTTACCATGCACGAATACAAACTCAGGGCAAAAGCCGCCCAAATTAAGTTCCTCAATTTTATCATAGTTATCTTAAGTTTAGGCCGAAAGGCAAAATACAAAACAGCACGATATTTCTTATTCTTCTTAATAAATTTCTGATTGCTTTTTCTGAATTTATATGTCCTGGTTCAAAGGTATTCTCACCCTATTGAATGGAAAGTTCAAGAATATCATCAGAATGAAACTGATTTCAAGTTCAGCAAGGGATTAAGGAAAAGGAGATAAACGTGCTATTATTCCAATTCTCAATTGCCTGAGTAGTTGAAATCAAAATCAGGGAGCTATCAAACTAAATGGCTCTCCGATCTTTTTATACCCTTTTCAGAGTAGTCACTTCCTTACAGTCGCCAGCTTCTTTATTGATTACTGTTAAAGTAGATTCAGTAACAGAGAATTCATAAGTATCAGCTCCTGAGCCTGTGCCAAATGTAATCTTGTTTCCATCAGTTGAGTATGCCTCAGGTGTATCACCTCCAAAAGATACCGTATCCTTTGTAAAGATTGTGATTTCACAATCGCTGCTGCAAGTCTCACTTTCGTTGTCATCTGGATCGGAACACTCTGTAGAGACATAACTTACAAATTGCCAAGATCCAATTATTAGATCAGCAGGATTCGAACCCTCATCATCATCCTTACAGGATGTTGTGAACATAGAAACGCTTGAAATTAGCATTAGAAACACAAGTGATTTTTTCATTTTTATTTAGGTTAGTTTATTTAAGTAGATATGAAAAATATTTTTTCTATTAAAAAACTATTATAATAGTTTTTTAATAGACAGCATTGCTGCTACAATAATTACTAGACTTGATGCAAGTGCAATCCTTTTTATAAAATAGTTAACAGCATCAATTTGATGGATAAAGACTTCCTAAAAAAGGTCGATTTTGTGAGCAGCGACTAATACTTTACAAACAGTAGATTAATTTTTATAAAGGCCGCAGTGACAATTTTCGTTATCTACATCTTAAAGGCAATGAATCCGAGATAAGAACTCCTCTCTGTAGCTGCTACTGATCGGAATTTTATTCTTTCTTATATAAACGCTTTCCTTGTCGAAAGAATCAATCTTATTAAGATTGATAATATAAGAACGGTGTATTCTTATCAATACTGGTATTTCGTTCCTTCTTATGAATTGACTTAAGTTTTGTGAAAGTGAGAATTCTTCTTTTAGGGTAATCATCTTTAAATAACTTCCCGCTGCCTCCAAATAAAGAATGCTATCTAGTGGAATCTTTAAATGCCTATTGTCTATTTTTATATAAACCGCTTCCATACACTTAATTAGTTCCTTCCTGAACTTATATACTATATATCATCCATATATCAATAGTATACGAAAGTTAGAAATTGCATACTCTTAACAAACCAAAGGTTTGTCAAATCATTCTATTATTTTGTGAGACAGGGGATTTTTTTTGTGGGCAATCGGCTAATGCAGAGCGGAAAGGATTACAAACAATGAACTCTTGACATAAATTCTTCCTTGTAGCTTTCACTTATTGGCAGTTTATGACCATCAATAAATAAGAAAGACTCATCAAAAGAATCAACCTTAGCAACATTAACCAAGTAGGATCGATGTACGCGCAGGATATTTCCCATTGGGTTTTTCTTTAAAAAATTTCCTAAGTTTTGAGTTAGCGTAAATCGCTCTTCCAATGTTTGTACATTTACATAGCTGCCTGCAGCCTCCACAAACAGAATATCATTCGGGCATATTTTTTTATATCTCCCTTTGCTTTTAATGAAAAGGCATCGGTGAATGGTGGCTTCAAAATCAACCAACACTTCTTTTGATCTTTCAATTTGCAATGGAGTTTCCTCTCTAGAAAAATTGTAAAGCGCCAAGTCAATTGAAGTCAAAAGGTTGGGAGGTGTAAAAGGTTTAACCAAAAATGCATTGGGGCTTGTAACTTTTGCATCCAGGTAGGTTTTGGGATCAGAGTTGGCAGTAATATAAATTACGGGCAATGTTAAAAATTGCTTTAGTTTCTTCACTAATTCTATCCCTGTCATAATACCTGTCAATTGAACATCTGCCAACAGTAAGTCAGGTGGGTTATTTAAGATATACAGTTCAGCATCTTCAGCATTATCAAAAATACGCATCACCTCATATCCATTTTCTGTCAGATGAGCCTTAATATCCTCCGCTACAATAAATTCATCCTCCAGAATCACAAGTTTTATTCTATTCATTGTTTTAAAGCTTCGGACGTAAAACCATTTCTACCTTCAAACCATTTTTGTAGGTAATATTCATTTCACCTTTCAACTTAGATTTGACTAATTGCTCAACAAATTTCAGGCCAAAGGATTTCTTAATTTCAGGGTTAGTTCCTGAACAACCATTATCAGAAATAATAAAGTGAAGCCGGTCAATGGTCTTGCGCAAAGTTAAACAAATGATCTTTTTTTGTTGCGCTGTCGGAAAGGCATACTTAATAGCGTTTGTAATCAATTCATTACTGATCAAGCCAAGGGCAATTGCCACATCAAAATTAGTTTCAATTTCATCCAGATCCATTTGCAAATCTATAGTATCACGTTTCAATTCAAGCGAGGTTAATGTCAAGCGACTTTGTTCAGTGAGGTATGCTTTTAGATCCACGGCACCAAGATGATCTGATTTATATAACATCTCATGGATCAGGCCAAGTGAGTAAATTCTATTATTTAGATCATTCAATAACTCAATAGTTTCTTCATTGGCCGATCTGGATTTAATATTGATAAGGCTACTTATAATTTGTAAGTTATTTTTAACTCGATGGTGAATTTCATGAAGCAGGGCTTCCTTCTCATTATTTTGTTTTTCCAGCGTTTCAGATATTTTCTTTTTTTCCCTAAATCTTGTAAAATAAAAACCTCCAAAAGATCCAAAGAGAACCAGCGAAATCAGGGATAACCCCATTTGTAAATTTCTTATTTTAATTTTTTCCTCAGTAAGTAGATAGTTTTGTGTTACCTCTTTTAATTCGGATTCCTTTTTGGCTGTCTTGAACTCCACTTGCAGACGAGTAAGATTGACCGCCACCTCCTGTCGGTTGATACTATCAAGGTAGTCTTTAAATTTTTCTGAATAGAAAAGCGCCTTTTTATAGTCCCCTTTTGTTTCGTACAAAAACTTTCCCTCATTGAGTAAGTTTTTTTCGTGGATTAGTGCAATTTCCTTCGCAAGCTCCAGACCAGTATCTAAATGATGCTCCGCCATTTCATAATTGCCAAGAAGGGTATGTACTCTTACAAGTCTCCGATGTATACCTGTAAAAGTTAGCCTGTTATTCATAACGTAGCTCATGTTCAAAGCCATGGTATAATAATAAAGGGCTGAATCCAATTGATTAAAATGAAGGTGTGATTCGCCCAACAACTCAAGGGAATAGGCAGCATTTGGTGATGTTGCCTTCTTGATATCGCGTTTGCTCTGGTAATGATAGTAAAATGCAGAGTCCTTCATATTTGCATCGCTATAATCCTTTGCCACCATATTCCACTCCGGAATTAGCCCCATTTTCTCCATGATGACACATACTTTTACAAAATACCTTGCAGCCTTTTTATGATCCAATAATTGCCTATAAGATTTCGCAATGTTGTAATAGGCATTATAAATTGACATACTGTCCTTAATGGATACATAATGATTAAGGTTTTTTAGTTCATCATTTATCGCTTCCCGATAATATATACTATCGATCATTAATGAACCCATCGCACCAAATGATTCAATATGGCGTTCATTTTGAGGGAGTTTGTCCTGAATCTCTTCTCCTTTAAAAATATACTCGATAGTTTTTTTGAAATCACCCTTCCGATGATACATCAAGGATGTATTGTGCAAAATTAGGATCATCCCCTCCAGATCATTCACCTTTTCAGCTATCTGGTAGGCATTTTGAAAATAATATTCCGCTGAATCGTAATAAGCCTGGTAATAATACGTGTTTGCAATAAGATCAGTGGACTTAGACCAAGTATCATGGTCATTAATTGACTTTGCTATTGTTACCGACTGATGAAAATGTTGAAGCCCTTGATTGTATTGTCCGTTAACCCAATAAAACTTACCCACCATCATAAAGGCTCTGCCCTCACAACCATAACAATCCGAATTCCTTGCCTCGTCAAGAACTGACTGTGCTTCCTTAAATGTTTTAGGAAAATCGGCCCAAATTCGATTCTCCAGTGTGATTATTTTCTTCCATAGGTCTGTGCTGTCTGTCTTTAACGAAGATTGTCCTCGTGCATCCCAAAGAATGAATAGTGTAAAGAGAATTAAAACCAGTTTTTTCACAAACTGAAAATTACTCTAAATCCGTTTAGAATCAATCAAAAATTCTCTTCATTGAAAAAATCTATAACGAGAGGTGTCCTTTTGTTACTCACTGGACTTATACTTTAAAAAAATCTGTGTTACGCGACATATTTTAAGGCTTTGTTATGGATACTTCTATTCTTTCTGCTACCTTATTCATTACACTTTGCTGTACTTGAATAGACTCTTTGTGAACTAGTTTTAATAAACTATTAACAAAATCTTCTCCAAGCCCCATTGCATTACCTTGTGCAATTCGCGTTTCAATAATTTCTTCCCAGCGGTTCACTTGTAAGATGGTAACCTTGTTGTCTCTCTTATAGTTACCAATTTGCTCTGAAATTTTCATGCGAGCAGCCATGGTTTGCATAATCTGATCATCCAATCCGTCTATCTGCTCACGCAAAATGGTAAGGGTATTTTTGAACTCCTTATTGGTTGTTGAAGAAGTTCGAACTACCAAACCCTCTAGTATTTTAGCCAGTGCAGATGGCGTCACCTGTTGTTTTGCATCACTCAAAGCAACAGAAGGTTCAATATGGCTTTCAATCATCAACCCAGCCATGTCCAAATCAATTGCTTTTTGCGCAATGAAT
The DNA here is from genome assembly GCA_049289315.1 of Cyclobacteriaceae bacterium. Lineage (GTDB taxonomy): Bacteria > Bacteroidota > Bacteroidia > Cytophagales > Cyclobacteriaceae > ELB16-189. The sequence goes on along the minus strand of JBATLM010000283.1, from coordinate 3,004 downwards.
GGAATCAATTCTCTTTGACCTGCAATATGACTCGGATCACATATAATATCTAATTCCGGAAATCTTGTTTTTAATTCAATTGCAATATCCCACATAGGCGCATTACGAAAGGGGCTTTTTTCGAAAGAAGAAAACCCGCGATGAATAGCACCCAATTTTTTTATCCCTGCTCTGTTGAGTCTTTCCAATGCTCCAATCCACAACTCTAAATCGGGATTAACAGGATTCTTAACAAAAACGGGAATATCAACACCCTTTAAGGCATCTGCCACCTCTTGTACCGAAAATGGATTTACAGTTGTGCGCGCTCCAACCCATAAGATGTCTACCCCAGCTTTAAGGCATTGCTCCACATGCGAGGCATTGGCTACTTCTGTAGCTACAGGCAAACCCGTCTCTTCTTTCGCTTTCATTAACCATTTCAGCCCTTCACTTCCCGCACCCTCATATTGCCCAGGTCGAGTACGAGGCTTCCAAATTCCAGCTCGTAACACATTTACTTTTCCTATAGCCTTCAATAGCTTGGCGGTGCTCACCATCTGGTTTTCACTCTCTGCACTGCATGGCCCACTAATAATTAATGGTCTTTCCGCCTTTATCCAGCTACTCATCTTTTCTAATTGTAAATCCTTTTTCATACTTATTCTTCAATTAATGATTCTACTCTATTTGTTTTTTCGTCCTTTAACTCAATTCCACTTAACACCCTTCTGATTTCATTGGCATCCGTCATGATGCGATGAATTTCTTTTGAGTCTTTTTTCATCAAATGGTAATGAAAGCGCTGCAAGTGCATGATGTACTCCAACAGTGCCTGACTCAGGTATTCTACATTTTGTTCGAAAATGGGAGCCCACATATCAGGCGAACTTTTGGCCAGCCTAACGGTGGATGCAAATCCACTTCCTGCCAAATCAAAAATATTTTTTTCATCCTTTTCGATGTCCATTACAGTTTGGCCTAAAAGGAAAGAACTCACATGTGAAAGGTGTGAGACATAAGCCACATGCTTATCATGCTCAACAGGCTCCATAAAAATTGTTTTTACACACAATGCAGCAAACACCTGGTTGGCCACAGACAACGCAGCCTCTGATGAAAGTTCTTTTTCGCAAACAATCATGGTCTTATTCTTAAACAATCCAGAAAATGCTGCACTCGGACCTGAATTTTCTGTTCCCGCTATTGGATGTGCTGCTACAAACTGACCCCGGTTTGAGTTCGACTTTATCGATTTACATAATGCACCTTTTGTTGATCCTGTATCAATAATGGTAACATTCGGAGCCACCTTATTTAATATATCTCCAATTGCACCTACCATAGCACTTACAGGAATTGACAAGATGATTAAGTCAGTATTTTCAATTGCATCCGCAAGGCCACTCACCTCATCTACGATTCCCAACCGAAGGGCCTCTTGTGCATGATCATCATTTTGATCAACTCCTATCAAACTCGTAGCTACTCCTTTTTTTCTTAAGTCAATCGCAATAGAACCTCCTATCAACCCTAACCCTATTATTGTCACTCTCATTATCTTTCTACTTTAGTCAATTCCACTGTTCCAACGATTTGCTTTGATGCCTTAATTCTATCCAAAGCCTCCCGTAGTTTCTCCATGGATGAACACAACGAAATTCTAATAAATCGCTGACCCGCATCACCGAAAATAAATCCAGGTGTTATAAATACTTTTGTACTATACAATATCGTATCAATCCATTTCTCCACAGACTCAATACTGTCAGGCACTTTTGCCCAAACAAAAAGGCCGGCCTGATTGACAGAATAAATACACGACAATAATTCCATTATTTCTAAAGCCTTTGTTCTTCTTTGGCGGTAAAGATGGTTCAGCTCCTCAAACCAACTATCAGGTTGATGTAATGCCTGCACTGCCGCCTGTTGAATACCCAAAAACATTCCGGAATCCATATTACTTTTTACACGAAGCACCGCATCCACGTGCTCACTACTACCTGCTAACCACCCTACTCTCCAGCCCGGCATATTGTGCGACTTACTCAATGAATTGAGTTCCATCGCTACATCCTCCGCTCCTTTGATAGATAAAATACTTTGCGGAGATTCGTTAAGGATCAGGCTGTAAGGGTTGTCATTAACAATCAAAAAATTATTAGCCCTGGCCAAGCTTACCAAACGTTTCAAATCATCAAGAGGTATCACACTACCCGTTGGCATGTGCGGTGAATTGACCCACATGATTTTTACTTTAGAAAGGTCTCGTCCTTCCAGTTCATCAAAATCAATTTGCCAATCAGCATGCTCATTCAACTTATAGGTACTCACCTTTGCACCCATTAACTGAGACACCGATGCGTATGTGGGATACCCTGGATCTGGTATTAGCACCTCATCACCTTCATTGACGAAGGCCATAGATATATGCATGATGCCCTCTTTTGAACCCATCAAGGGAAGGATCATTTTATCAGGATCAAGAGCAACTCCATAAATTCTTTTATAAAAATTGGCTATACCATTTCTAAAATCATGAATTCCTTTATAACTCTGGTAACCATGACTTCCTGACTGTTGAGCGGTGTTCATCAAGGCATTAACCACATCTTCGGAGGGAGGAAGGTCTGGACTACCTATGCCTAGATTGATAACCGGAAGCTCAGGTCGATCAAGGCCTCTAACTTCTTGTAATTTTTTCGAGAAGTAGTACTCCTCTACTTTTTCAATACGTTTTGCTAATTCAATCATCACACTAAAACTTTATTGTTGCTTTCTTATACTCACCCATAATATTCAAATTTCTCACTTGCCTTATTAGCTGGTGAATGGCATCGTCATAACTCTTTCTTTTTCCCCACTCCACATCTACGTGTATCGTATATTCGGAGGGCTTACCTATAATGGGAACTGATTGAATTTTCGATAGATTAATTCTTTGGCTTTTAAATGTCATCAACGCGTCAGCAAGACTTCCCACTTCATTGGCAACCTCAAACGAAAGTGAGGCTTTGTTACCTCC
>JBATLM010000282.1:0-6764 GCA_049289315.1 Cyclobacteriaceae bacterium | reverse complement strand
AATGAAGCGCACCAAGATTAAGGATCTTTTAGTAGCTGCTCCTGAGGAGCAAACAGTGGTATTGATGGGATGGGTACGCACATTCAGGAATAATCAGTTCATTTCAATAAATGATGGCTCCACCATTCAAAACGTTCAGGCTGTAGTGCAATTAGATCAGCTAGAGGAAGTTTTAGCGAAGAGAATCACAACTGGAGCATGTGTTTCTATCACAGGAAAGCTTATTGCCTCACCTGCCAAAGGCCAAAAAGTAGAGGTAAAAGTAGAGCAATTGGAAGTCTTAGGTGACAGTGATCCGGAAAAATTCCCCCTCCAACCAAAGAAACACTCCTTTGAATTTCTTAGAGAGATTGCTCACCTACGACCACGTACAAATACTTTTGGTGCTGTAATGCGCGTGCGGCACGCTATGGCGTTTGCTGTCCATCAATTCTTTAATGAGAAAGGGTTTGTGTATGTGCATACTCCCATAATAACAGGGTCTGATGCTGAAGGAGCTGGCGCCATGTTTAGGGTGACTACCCTGGATTTGGAGAACCCACCACGTGATGAGGAGGGCAAAGTAGATCACAGTCAGGATTTTTTCGAAAAAGAAACCAACCTTACTGTTTCAGGGCAGTTGGAAGGAGAGACATATGCCCTGGCACTCGGTGATATATACACTTTTGGCCCTACTTTTCGTGCGGAAAATTCAAACACCACCCGTCACCTGGCGGAGTTTTGGATGATAGAACCAGAAATGGCATTCTATGACATCAATGACAATATGGACTTGGCGCAGGAAATGCTTCAATATTTAATGAAGTATGCGTTGGAGCATTGTGCGGAAGATTTGGCCTTCCTTGACAAAAGGGCCAGCGATGAGGAAATGACCAAACCACAGGCACAACGCAGCGAGCTAGGATTGCTTGAAAGAATAAAATTTATTGTAGAAAATGATTTTCAGCGCCTTACCTACACGGAGGCCATTGACATTCTAAAGAACTCCAACCCTAACAAGAAAAAGAAATTTCAATACATCATTGATCAATGGGGTGCTGACTTACAATCAGAGCACGAAAGATTTTTGGTGGAGAAGCATTTCAAGAAACCGGTTATACTTTACAACTACCCAAAAGAGATCAAGTCTTTTTACATGCGCCAAAATGAAGATGGCAAAACCGTAGGTGCCATGGACGTGTTGTTTCCGGGCATTGGTGAAATCATAGGAGGCTCACAAAGAGAAGAGCGATACGACAAGCTATTAGCCCGTATTAAAGAAATGGGTTTACCCGAAGATGAATTGAACTGGTACCTCGAACTTAGGAAATTTGGCTCCGCTCCTCATAGTGGATTCGGATTGGGCTTTGAACGACTCATACTTTTTGTTACTGGAATGACCAACATCCGGGATGTGATACCATTCCCGAGATTTCCAGGTAACGCTGAGTATTAATTAAACAGCACTTACTTAACTAGCTTCACTGGTCTGCGTTTGAATGTTAGCAGCGGAATAATTCCTTGATAAGCCAATTTTCGAGTTACGCTTCTTGCAAAAATTTTCTCAAACAGATTTAGCTCGTGGGTAAATGTTGTTAGTACATCTCCCTTCTTTTCTTTGAGGTACTTGTCAATAGCAACTGGCACGTTGTCATCAATAACCACCTCCAAACTAATTTTTGAATAATCAGCCTTATGCACCATTGCACTTGCTTCTTCTCTTCTTGCATCAACGTTTTTATCTATCGCCTCCACTACGTGCACCATATGCACAGTGGAGCCAAATATTCTTGCAAAAGGAATAATGGTATCTAACTCCTTCTGAACATTCCTTAAATCTGATGCGTACACCACATGCTTAAAATTGGTGAATTCTGCTTTTTCAGGAATAGCTAAAACGGGCGAGTCACATACATCAATTACAGAAACTGTTGTTCCGCCTAATACTGCTTTTTTAATTCTACTTGCACCACGGCTGCCCATGACAACCAAGTTGATTTTATTCGCTTCGACATATCGCCCAACAGTGTCCGCAACTTTATGCGACTTTATGGCTTTGAAAGTAACCTTTGCTTTGCACTTGGTTTGTCGGATGCTCTCTTCAACTAACTTCTTACCCTCCTCCTGAGCAATTGCAAACAAGGAATTCTCAATCTGCTTCATTTTCAGATGTGATTTTGGAACACCGTCAAGGCGTACAATATTCAAAATAGTGTACTCCGCTTCAAGCTTACCAGACATGCTTAGTCCGTAGTTAATGGCTACTTTAGATAGGTCTGAAAAGTCGGTAAGAATAAGAATTTTAAGTGCTGCCATAGTCGTTAGTTTAGAAGGGCCAAAAATATAGCATTCAGCCAGCAGATAAAAATATAATTATGACAGCGGAAGAGGCTAAGCCTAACGAGCTAGCGCTTGAGAAATTTGTAAGAAGCTTTCAAACCTGAGTTCTCTTCCTTTATTGACAAAAAGTAATAACCGGATGGAAGGTCTTTTACCCTGAGTCTTACCTCATATTCATCAATTTGCTCCTTTTCAATATTAAGGGCATTGCCAATAACACTGTGCATTGCCAATTGAACGGAACCTGCATTAGGAGTGGGAAGCTTAACCGTAAGGTAATCCGAAGCCGGATTAGGGTACATTTGAACCAGTTTGTCCACGAAACCCACCTCCTGATATATAGGGGATCCTTCGCTTTGCCCATACCCAACAAGGGAAAAGCTCAAAAGAAGGCTACAAATCAATATGGTTCCTATCAGTTTCACTTATGCTATTTACGTAATACCACCCCATAAGGGTTTACCAAAACGTTAAGTTTTAGCTATTAATAATTATTTGACACAAAATGTGCGCCAAAGGTTTAATCCGGATCTGAAAATTTATCGCATTAGCTGCTTAAAGGCCTCCGGGAGCGATTGGATTATGTCCGAAGCTATTAAGGATGTTTGCCCTATTTCCCAGGCTGCCAAATCGCCAGCATATCCGTGGATAAAAACGCCCAGAATTGAGGCATCTAAAGCCTTGATGCCTTGCGCTCTCAATGAGGTTATTACGCCCGTCAACACATCACCACTACCTGCAGTGGCCATGCCAGGGTTTCCCGAACTGTTAAAAAACACCCTGCCATCAGGTGATATAATGGAAGTGTTGGCCCCTTTTATTACCAAAACACACTTTATTTGAGATGCAAAAATTTTAGCCTTTTCAAGGCGATGGAAATCATCATCCCATTCGCCAATTAGTCGTTGAAGTTCTCCCGGATGAGGTGTGAGAATACAATCTTCTTTTAATAAGTGTAGTAAGTTACTGTTAGTCGCCAGCAAATTGATTCCATCTGCATCGATGATCAGTGGCACCGCTGTTTCTTTTAATAAACCCTCTAAACCTTTCACAGTTTTTGAATCTTGGCCTAAACCGGGGCCAATACCTATTGCACTATAATCGTTTCCATTTTGAATGGAAGTAAAAAATTTCTCATTCTCATCTACAGAAGCCATTGCTTCAGGCACAGTAGTCTGAATAATTTGATAGCCACAATTTGGAATATGAACTGTAAGTAATCCTGCGCCAGACTTCATTGCCGCTCTTGCTCCCAATACGGCAGCACCCATCTTACCAAAACTACCGGCTATCAGTAGGGCTCTCCCAAAATCACCCTTATGAGAAAATCTTTTTCTCTTAGGCAGGTGTTTGATGATCCACTTTTTTTCAATCCAAAAATGTTTTGATAAAGACTCTTTCAGAAACATTTTACTAAGGCCAATGTCTACAGTTGTCCACTGCCCCACCTTATCATCATTCTCGGGGAGTAGGAAAGCAAGCTTTGGAGTTTGAAACGAAACGGTATAATCCGCCTTCACACACAATCCACTTGTGCGTTTATCTGCAAATAAACCAGAAGGAATATCAATAGCCACCACTGTCGAATTGGTATTATTAATTGCATTGATCACTTCTGCATAAATGCCCTCAGGTGCTCTGGACAAACCAGAACCAAAAACTCCATCAATGAGGATATCGTAAGTGTTAAATACTTCTGATTCGAGTTTTGAAATTTCAATTGGGAGCGCAGAAAAGCGCTGCTTATTAATTTTGAAATCTTTAGATTCATTACCTTTTACAACCCAAACCGTTGTGGAATAACCCATCTCTTTTAGAAGACGGGCAATTCCAAGCCCATCTCCTCCATTATTTCCCGTACCGCAAACAATCCCAATACTTTTCTGCTGGTCAAAATGATTTGCAAACCAATGAACAAAGGCCACACACGCTCTTTCCATGAGATCGATAGAGGCAATAGGTTCATTTTCAATGGTGAATGCATCCCATTCCCTGATTTCGGATGTATTTAGTATTTTGAGCATGCTTAGGCGAAGATAAGAATCGCTATTGAGTTTTTTGATTGATATTTGATGATGACGCGCAATACGCCAAAAGATCTTCTTGAAAAGGGATTTATTTCAGAAACACAATTCAACCAGATTGAACCCATCGTTTCCAGGAAGATCATCTCTGTATTCTATGAGCTTCGCACCATGCTTTATCTTGGAGTATTGCTATTTACGGGAGGTATTGGAATTCTTATTTATGAAAATATTGGTTCTCTGGGACACATCATCAGCATTCTATTACTTAGTATCGTTTGTCTGCTATGCTTTTGGTATGTGTTTACAAAAGGGCTTTCATTCTCTACAGAAAAAGTAAAGCCACCTACACCTTACTTTGACTACATAGTATTATTAGGGAGTCTACTTTTTATTTCTGTACAGGGTTATTTACAATTTCAATACGAGCTACTCACGGACAATTTGGGTTGGAGTACGTTAATCACAGCCTCCTTTTTCTTTTACATCGCCTATCGTTTTGATAACCTTGGAATACTGTCGTTGGCCATCACAGCACTCGCTTCATTTTGGAGCATTAGTATTTCACCACAAAAGTGGTACAGCAATGAATTCTTTGAAACGGCTAACCTTCACATCACCGCCATTTTTTTTGGATCAATATTAGGTGCATTGGCCATGGCTTTGGACTGGAAGTCAATTAAAAATCATTTCACTTTTACTTATATCAATTTTTGCAGTCTTATTTTTTTCGTTGGCGCCACTGCAGGGTTATTTGAAGGAGACTATTACTTTATTTATTTACTGTTAATCTATGCAGGGTGCGGATTTGCAGTTTATTACGCAAACAGAGAACGCTCTTTTCTCTTCCTCTTATACGCCTTTGTATTCGGATACATTGGCACCACTTATTTAATGGTTGATCTAATTTTTGACGCAGTGCCAGAGTTGATCTTTTATTACGCCATACTCTCGTGTGGAGGGTTCGTTTACTTCATCGTGTCTTACAAAAACTTTTTTACCCGTAAAGCATGAGAAGCGCATACAAAGAAACCTGGCTATACAATCTGGAGGTTATTAAAGAGACCAAGCGATGGCTTAAATCTAAGTTTATTGAAAAAGTGCAATTCAACGTAATTGCAGAGGCCCATGTCTCCTCTTTTTATCACCCCAATTTTATCATTCGGATATTAATATTTGTTGCCTCACTATTGGGGCTTTCAGGAGTTACAGGTCTTTTTGCCCTCATGATTTTAGATACAAGTCAAGTCGTTATTTCCATTGGGTGTTTACTATATGGTATCGGATCATTTGTATTTGTAGATCAGGCTATTATTAAAAATTCAAAACATTATAAATCCGGACTTACGGAAGCACTGATCTATCATGCCTGTGGGTTCACCATAGGGGGCTTTGCAGGACTTGTTGATTTTAGCATTGTGCCAGTTCTTTTACTCAGTATTGTAGTGCTTTCCTTTGCAGCCTATCGGTACCTAGATTTGCTCACTACGGTAGCAGCATTTTTTGCACTTGCTTATCTGATATTCTATCAGTTTTATGCCTTCGGAGGCATCTTTCAGCAAATCATCCCTTTTGCCTTTATTCTGATTTTTGCCCCTATCTATCTATTGAGTAAAAAATGGAAGTCCAAAGATCGTCTTGCCATCTGGAACGACAATCTTATTATTATTGAATCACTAAGTCTTTTAATGATTTACCTAGCCGGGAATTACATGGTGGTAAGAGAGTTGAGTGTAAACATGATGGATTTATCACTGGCTGAAGGTGAAGATATCCCATTCGCATTCCTTTTTTATGGACTCACTGTATTGATTCCTGGCGCCTATCTTTATGTAGGCATCAACAATAAGGACATTGTAATTCTACGCACCAGTTTATTGGTGCTGGCTTTTTCAGTTTTTACCTTCAAGTTCTATTATGGCTTTGGTCATCCTGAAATTACCCTTACTATCTCCGGTATCATTCTCCTAGGTATTACACTTTTGCTTTTCAATTATTTAAAAACTATTCGCAATGGATTCACGAGAGAGGATTTGATTTCAGAAAAGTGGACAAGCATGAACGCTGAAGCATTTATCATCTCCCAAACATTGGGTGGTAATCAGGTAAAAGTGGATGATTCCTTTCAAGGTAAGGGTGGGGAATTTGGTGGGGGTGGTTCCAGTGGAAGTTTTTAACATCAAATTGAACGAACCTATTGCCTCATTATATGTTAGAGTTAAAACCGTATTATAAAGACAATTATACAAAACGATAAGATTCAATGAATCAAAAAACACTTGATCAAATTCTGGGAATTGAATACCCCATCATCATGGCCCCTATGTTTCTCATCTCTAACACCAAGATGATAAAGGCCGCTTTGGATAATGGGATAACTGCCGCATTTCCAGCATTGAATTACAGAACGGACAAAGAGCT
>JBATLM010000281.1:0-13627 GCA_049289315.1 Cyclobacteriaceae bacterium | reverse complement strand
ATGGTGGGCGAACCGGAAAGCATACAGAGCACCTGCAACCATTACTTGATGAAATGAGTGAGGTATTCAAAATTGATCCAGCTGCGGAGTGGTAATGGAAAAGGTAGTAGAAGAGTTAAATGCAATCGTAGCTGAATTCACAGAGAAAATGGCAGCTTTCTCAGAAGCAGAGCTGGCAGAAAAACCATTACCCAACAAGTGGAGTAAGAAGGAAGTCATTGGCCACCTGATTGATTCAGGGCAAAACAACCTGCGCAGGTTCATTGTAGCACAACACGAAACCACTCCCCCTAAAATTGTTTATGATCAGGATTTTTGGGTAAAGGCCAATAACTATCAAAAAATGACAGGGAAAGATGTGATCGAGCTTTGGAGATTGACCAACAATCAAATTTCAAGCATACTAATTACCATGGACAGTGATAAGTATGTCAAAACCTGTAATACTTCGAAAGAAGTGGAACAACTTCGATCGTTAGAATGGCTGGCGGCTGATTATGTAAAACATTTGAAACACCATCTCAATCAGGTGATAAAAGGTTCATTCGATATTACCTATCCATAAACATGGCAGAAACGGTCACCATAGAAAAGATTTATCAATGGCTTGAAGAAGTTAAGGATCCTGAGATTCCGGTGCTCTCTTTGGTTGACCTTGGTGTAATTACCAACGTCTCCATCGAAGACAAGGTGAAAATAGAAATGACACCCACTTTTGTTGGTTGCCCCGCTATTGATTACATGAAAAATGACATAGTGGATACGCTACAAAAACATGGGCAGGATGCTGAAGTAGTGGTTACGTTTCGAAAGCCTTGGAGCTCTGATCTCATTTCCGAAAAGGGTAAGGCGGCTCTAAAAAAATATGGCCTTGCTCCTCCCCCAGATAGTAAGCTCTTTACTGACCTTGAAATTCTGGAGAATGCAGAATGCCCAAGATGCAATCAAACCAACACAGATCTTAAAAATCCATTTGGCCCAACCCTTTGCAGAGCTATCTATTATTGCAATAACTGCAAAGAAGCTTTTGAACAGTTTAAGCCAGTTTAATTTTTTTTTAAACATTTATGAATGAGTTGCGTATGTACGGGGACAAATAATAAATGATCAAAAAAGCATCCTATATCGCCCTAATAGCATCAGCTGCATTGTTGCTGTCCTGCAATAAGCAACCAGCTACTCAGGAAAAAACCGCCTTCACCAAGGTAGATTCTTTAACTGAATCTTATCTTTTCCTTCAGGATAGCTTGTTGCATGCCTGGAATGTAATGGCATGGGATGAAAAGGAAAAAACTAAAGCCATGCATGGACTCATTCATTTGATGCACCAAAAGGAAGAATTTGACGACCAGCAACTGATTACCCTTGAGCAGCGATTGGATCAATTGGATCGAATTCGTTTTACTCAAAAATCATTAGCCAATAACTATGTCATAGAAGAATACGATTTTGCATCGAATTCTCTGGTATCAGAGATATTGAGTCTGGCCGAGGCTGATCCTGAATTTATCAAAAACATGGCTGCACAAAAGCTCGTGGATAAAGTAAAAGTGACAGATCAACGCGTGGGCGAATACCGATCCCAATATGACAGGATCGCCTCACGCTACAATGCATTCCTTGAAAGGAATGAAAATTACATCAAGGAAATCGACAAAGATTACACAGGAGAAATGTGGGCCCTATTCCGAATGGCCTCCGACTAATATCTTTTTCTGGGTCTGGGCTTATTCTTTGAACCGTAAAATTTTTCCTTTTTCTTATCAGAGTACTTCGCCTTATTGGGACTAGTCAATTCAAGACGCACTGCCCTTCCTCTCACTTCCACATCTTCAAATCCCTTAATTACTTTCTCTGTTTCCTTCTTCGTGACTTCAAAAAATGAGTAAGCTCCTTTTATGTCAATCTTTCCAATGTGTGACTTATCCAGTTCTCCGAAGTCACATATCAACCCAAGGAGGCTTCCCTTGTCAAGGCCATCCATTTTACCTACGTTGATAAATACACGATCAGCGTTGGCAGATGCTGACGATCGATCATCGGAATGACGCTCTGGCGCATTCTGATTCAAATCAGGTGCATCCCTGTAGTAAGCCAAAAATCGATTAAACTCAATTGCAGCAAAACGCTTTATAATGTCTTCCTTACTCAAACTCTGAAGCTCATGAAATACTTCCGGAAGGAAGTAATCCATTTCTTTTTCGTTGATCTCTACTTCACGCACGCGGTGAGTCAAGTCAAGTAATTTCTTTTGGCACACTTCATTACCCGTAGGAACGGAAACCTTTGTGAATCGTCTTTTAATGGAACGCTCTATTTGCTGTATCCTTCCTATCTCGCGTTTGGACACTATGGCCAACGAGATACCTTTCTTGCCGGCCCGAGCAGTTCGCCCACTACGATGGGTATAGAATTCCATCTCATCTGGCATGTTCATATGAATAACATGCGAAATATTACTCACATCAATACCACGGGCAGCTACATCTGTGGCCACTAGTAATTGTAATGCATTGTTTTTAAAGCTTCGCATAACTCGGTCGCGTTGCATCTGAGATAAATCACCATGCAAGGCATCTGCACTGTAGCCATCCTTGATCAAGTGTTCAGCAATCTTTTGGGTATCTATTTTGGTACGACAAAAGATTACACCAAAAATCCCCGGATTATAATCAACATGCCGTTTCAGAGCCAGGTACTTATCTCTTTCAGTTACAACTGAATATTGATGATCAATATTTTCATTTCCCGTCTTCTGAACATCCATGGTCAATTCCACCGGATCGTTCATATAATTTTTAGCAATCGCCCTTACTTCTCTTGGCATGGTCGCTGAAAACAACCATACCTTTTTATGCTTAGGAGTGGTGGAGAGGATTTCGTCAATATCCTCTTTAAAGCCCATGTTGAGCATCTCGTCAGCCTCATCTAAAACCACAAATTTTATGGCAGTAAGATCTACTACTTTACGAGACAATAAGTCAATTAAGCGACCGGGAGTAGCTACAATAATTTGAGCTCCTCGCTTTACTTTCCTAATCTGATCTGAAATACTCGCTCCCCCGTAAACAGTAACAATGTTGAGCGATCGGGTGGATTTACTGAAGTTTTCAAGATCGCTGGTGATCTGAACACTCAACTCACGAGTAGGCGCCACAATAAGTGCCTGCGTAGTCTTAATGCCAGTGTCTACCAACTCAATCAACGGAAGTCCGAAGGCAGCAGTTTTACCAGTCCCGGTTTGTGCCAACCCTACCAGATCGGTATCTCCTTTTAAAAGTACGGGAATTGCCTGCTCTTGAATAGGTGTAGGCGTTTCAAAGCCCATCTCAGTGATAGTCTTCACTATTTCCTCGGACAAACCGAGGGCATCAAATGATTTCATATGTATATTTTTAACAAATGTAAGTCTAGACGAAGCACCTTACATTTTACATACTGCGGTCATGCAGCAAAGGGAGGCAATCCATCCAATCTCAATAATGCCACAAAGGTAACCTAATTAATACAAAGTCATTTTTTTGTTGACAAAGTCAATATCCCGAACTTACATTGTGTAAATGGGTCATCGAACAGTATAATCTACTGGCGTTGTCACTCATAATGTCCTAAATTAGCAGTGGGTAAAAACAAACCTTCATTGAAAAAACTAAAATTCTTTTACGCTTTTGAAGTACCTGCATTGGTAGTTTTGGGCTACTACCTTGGCGGCTGGTGGAACTTTCTGGCCATTGGCTTTGCCTTTGTTGTACTCCCTTTGGTCGATCAGGTCATTGGAATAGACACTTCAAATGTTGAGGAAGACAAAGCCAAAATTGTCGGCAATCAGTTCTATTACCGTTTCGTAACTTACATCTGGACTTACGTTCAGGTGGGCATTGTATTCTGGGGAGCGTATGTTGTATCAACTGGATCGCTTGGATTTTGGTATGAGTGGGTAGGCTTCATCATCAGCTTTTCTTTGGTGACAGGAGGAATCGGGATAACCGTTGCTCATGAACTAGGCCATAAGAAAGCTTCACTGGAAAGATTTTATAGCCAGCTATTATTGATGACCGTGAGTTACATGCATTTCTATATTGAACATAACCGAGGGCACCACGTTCAGGTGGCTACTTTAGAAGACCCAGCCACCTCCCGAAAAAATGAAGCTTTCTATCTTTTCTGGTTAAGATCTGTTTTTGTGGGCTACTTCCACGCCTGGAAAATTGAAATGGAAAGTTTAAAGAGGAAGGGGCTATCTGCCTTCAGTTTACAAAATCAGATGATTTGGTTTGCCCTACTCCCCATTCTTTTTTGTGCATTCCTCACTTTCATTTTTAGCCCGGCAGGTACTATCAATTGGCAGATACCCTTATTCTTCTTTGCCCAAAGCTTCTTTGCTTTTACACTTTTAGAATTGGTCAACTACGTAGAACATTACGGCATTCTGCGAAAGGAAAAAGATGGGAAACCAGAAAGAGTGAACCCGCTGCACTCCTGGAACTCTAGTCATGTGATGAGCAATTTCTTTTTATTTCAATTACAGCGCCATTCCGATCATCACGCTAATGCCATCAAACGCTATCAGGTATTGAACCATTACGACAATAGCCCGCAACTGCCTTTTGGATATCCAACCATGATTATTATCGCATTGGCTCCTCCCTTGTGGTTTCGCATGATGAACCCACGACTGGAGGAATGGGAAGGGAAAGTATACAACCAACCCATTGCAGCTTAGCCAATTAATTATCCTTAAACCAATTGAGATTTGTTGATTTGACTTTATCGCGATAGGTTCTCCATTCATTATTAAAAAATGAATCCGACTTCTCAACAAATTCATTGATCAGCTTTTCAGCTACTTCTACTCTCTCAATATCCTGTACTGATGGTTTATATAATCGTGCTCTTAATGCTTGCTGTGCATCCGATAGTTTTGATTGAGGCGTTACCTTAAATGAACTCCATGCACCCACCTGTTTTTTAGGTCGCGGTGCCCGTGCGATATCAGTCAGGTCGCTAAGACTTTTCATTATTTTCTCTGAATCTGCCTTTATTTCATCTACCGATCCCTCACCTGATTTTAACTGCAGTAGAACTTGCTCTACCACCGCTTCACTTTCACTAATGCGATCAAGCTCCTTAGCTAATTTTGCAGAGGCCGCATCCAATCTTTTTGAAATCAGATAATTGGACTCGTCAACCACTTTTGTGTCATCGAACCTTGGATCTTGAATCACCTTCACGATAGTAGAATCTTTCGTACCCAAATAGCTCAACACTACCTTATAACTTCCTGGCACAACTGGAATGCCTTTCGGATCATCACCCATGTAGGCACCTGGTAACCTGGCTTTACGCTCATCTAATTTCCATGTCATGTAGTTTAACCCAACGTCCATCTGAGAGGCCGATATAGTTTGAATCAATCTATTACTCGCATCAAAAACTTGGCCCTTTACCCCAACGCTATCTCCTTCTGAAATTTTCTTCAGATAAAAAGGAATTTCGACCCTTCCAAAAGGCTTGTTCTCTCCCTCAAACGTAGTGTGAAACCCAGTCCAGATATTACCGGGAGGGTTAATGAAAAGGCCTTTCACCTGAACTGTTTCATTAACAGGAAATACGGTGACGTCTTTTGTAATTCCAGGCCCTGCTACCTTTCTCAATGTATTAAGGTCATCCAAAATCCAAATTGATCGCCCGAACGTTCCCACAATCAATGCCGACTCGCGCTCCTGAATAGTCATGTCCATGGTAGACACGGAAGGGAATCCATTACGAAACTGTTTCCATGTTTTACCTTCGTCTATGCTGATCCACAATCCATTTTCTGTACCCAGAAAAACAAGCTTCGGCTCTACCACATCTTGCATTATCGAAAGTGCATAACCCTTCACCTTAGTGTCATCCACCACTCTCTGCCATGTTTTTCCAAAATCTTTGGTCCTGTATAGATACGGACTATAATCGCCCTTGCGATAATTATTGGCTACTACCCAAGCTTCACCCTTATTAAACCTTGATGCCTGAATCTGTGCAATCCAACTCTCTTTTGGTAATCCTTTAATATTTGCCGTTAGGTTACTCCAGGTTTGTCCACCGTTTTGTGTTAGCTGTACATTGCCATCGTCAGTGCCCACCCAAATGATTTTATTGTCGAGTTTACTTGGTGCAATGCTCAAAATGGAATTATAAATTTCAGCACCAGAAGCATCAATGGTTAATCCACCGTAGTCCTGCTTTTGGTGTTCAGGATTATTGGTAGTAAGGTCTGGAGAAATAATTTGCCACGTAGCCCCTTTATCATTTGTCTTATGTAAAAATTGACTTCCATAATAAGCAGTAGAATTATCATTCAAGTCTTGGGCAAACCCTGCATTCCAATTAAATCTTAATCGGGTTTTAAGGTCAGGTTCAGGCGGCATTATACTTTGATAATAACCAGTTAATTTATCATAGCGATAAAGATTTCCGTTTTGCGAGGTACCATATCCAAATCTAGAATTTTCGGCATCGGGTGAAATGTAAAAGCCATCACCTCCCACCAAATATTGCCAGTACAAAGTTCTTATCCCACCGCGCTTCCAAACGTACCCAGGACCCGACCAGTTGCCATTGTCCTGTAAGCCTCCGTATACATTGTAAGGCATGTCATTATCCACATTGATGTGATAAAATTGTCCTACAGGAATACTTTCAGGAAAATACCAACTCTTTCCTTTATCGTGCGTGATTCCAATACCTCCGTCACCACCAATAATAAAAAATGTCGGATCATTTGGGTCAACCCAAAAAGCATGAAAGTCTGCATGAATACCTTTGGTTTCATCTGCGGGGATCATCGGCTCTGGATCAAAGCTCTTCCCACCGTCCTCACTCACTGAAAGTGGCTGGTAAATGTTATACAATCGATTCTCATCGAAGGGGTCGACAGCTATATCCTGAAAGTAAAAAGGTCTGTTGTTGGTAAACCTCGGATTATCGTTAATCATTTTCCAGGTATGGCCACCATCTTCACTTCTGTACAAAGCATTTTTAGCTGCCTCCACTTTGGCATACACTCTATTGGGATTACTTCTGGCAATCGCGATGCCTATCCTACCCAATTCTCCTTTTGGCAATCCATTCTCCACTCCCAGTTTTTTCCAGCTGTTGCCTCCATCGTAAGTGAGGTATAACCCCGAACCAGGTCCTCCAGAAGTAAAACTGTAGGGCGTACGATGATGCTCATACATACCGGCAAAAATCTTTTTGGGATTGGATGGGTCCATTACCATATCACCAACTCCAGAAAGGTTATTGGTAAACAAAATCTTGTCCCATGTTTTACCTCCGTCTGTTGTTTTATAAACCCCTCGGTGTTCGTTAGGTGTAAAAGGATCGCCCATTACACCTATGTATACCGTGTTGGGGTTTTGAGGATCAATAAGGATGCGGTGGATGGTTTTGGAGTTTTCAAATCCAACATTGGCCCATGTTTTTCCACCGTCCAAACTTTTGAACAATCCCAATCCTAAATTCATAGAGTTGCGCGGGTTGCCCTCTCCTGTTCCTACCCAAACTACACTTGGGTTATCTTGCTGTACGGCCACTACCCCGATATTGACAGTAGGGTTGTCATCAAAAATACTTTCCCAAGCACTTCCTCCATTTTCAGATTTCCAAACACCTCCAGAGGCAGCACCCAGGTATATTATTTTGGTGTTGGACTGAACCACATCAATGGCAGTGATTCGACCACTCATGTTGGCCGGGCCTACGTTCCGTATTTTTAGGTTTTTAAAATTCTCATCATCTAATTGTTGTGCTTCAACAGGAACTAAAGCACCAATTAAAAGAAAGGCAAAAAAGAATATTACACGAGGATATAAGACCATACTAAAAAATTTGAATTGAATTTAATAAAATTGAATTATATACCTCAAAGTATATATACAACCGGCACTACAGTTTTCACCGAACAATAACAAAGTACCTACGAGGGTCTTTTCTTTGGGTCTTGCCTTGAATTAAAGAAGGTTAGAATTACAATTCTGTCCTTCTTGATTCGATAAAATATTCTAGTTTGCTTTGTCAGCTGAAAACCTCTTAAATTTTTTTCTTTTATTTCCAAGGTTCCGATTTCCGGAAAATCGACTAATAGCCTTGTAAAGTCCCTTGTCTTTTCTTTAAAAGATTGTCTGGAAGTGATGCCAAATTTCAGTTCAATGTGATTTAGGATCTCAGCCAATTTTTTGACAGCCGTCTTCGTCCAAACCAATTTCATTTTAACCCTTCCCAAACATCACTATCATCAATTAGATTGGAATCATTTTCTGATTCTTCATAGATCTCAAGAACTTCCTTTTTCTGGCTTTCTGTCAAGGAATTCCACATCTGCCCATCGGTAGATTTTTCCCTAATTTCTAAAAAGCTATAGATTGTTCTAAGCAGCCTTTCATCCTCAATGCGATCCACAATTTGATGAAGATTCTTTTTCAACTCAATTGCACTCATCCTTCTTATTTAAATACATAAAGATAACCATTTGGGTATCTAGTTTGAAATAGACTCTTATATAATAACCTCAACAAATTAATTTTCAAACACGAACTTTCCGTTCCTCCACTTTACCCAACTTCCGCATTCCTGTTTTACGGGCCTTTCTCACATCTACAGCCACTACTTTGTATTCTGGACACATGGCTTCGGAATCCATCACACCTGAGGTAAGAATATTCACCAGCACTTCAGGAAAATGAAAGGTCGTACTCAACACTCCTGGTTTTACCTCATTGGTCACACGTGCTTTCAGATCCACCTTGCCGCGAGCAGAACTTACACACACAATATCACCATCCTTTATCCCTTTGCCTTCAGCGTCTTGCTTGTTGATCAGCAAGGCATCTTCTGTTAGAATTTCAACGTTAGGTGTCCTGCGTGTCATCGCACCACAATTGTAATGTTCCAACTCACGGTTGGTGGTTAGAATAAATGGAAATGATTCACTGTTCTCTAAAATTTCAGAAGACTCTTCGAAGTGATGGAATTGAATTTGACCTTTTCCTATTTTAAAAGTTTCTGTGTGCATGATCTCTGTTCCCTTACCATCTTCTAGCACAGGCCATTGTTTTCCGTTATCACCCAGTTCATCCCATTTCACACCTTTAAAGAAGGGAACGATTTGCGAAATTTCTTCCAATGCAGTTTTAGGATGATAGTCTGGTTGTTTGTAACCCATGCGATTCATGATATCCACAATGATCTGGCCATCTACTCTGGTTCCTGGCAGTGGATCCACTACCGCATTTACTCTTTGTATCCTTCTTTCTCCATTGGTAAATGTTCCACTCTTTTCCAAGAAGGAGGCTGCAGGAAGAACGACATCCGCCATCTTTGCCGTTTCTGTCATGAAGAGCTCACTTACAATAAAGATATCTAAATTAGAAAGTGCCTTCTTCACATGATTGGTGTTGGGATCTGTCTGCACTACATCCTCCCCTATTATCCACAAACCTTTTAATTTTCCATCAATGGCCGCATCGAACATTTGTGGAATTTTATAACCTTCATGTAATGGTAGTTTGACACCATAAAAATCCTGATACATATTGTGATGCTTAGGGTCGTCTACAGCCATATACCCAGCACCTTGATGAGGTTGCGCCCCCATGTCGGCCATTCCCTGTACATTGTTTTGACCGCGCAAAGGATTAACACCAACACCAGGTCTTCCAATGTTTCCGGTGATCATGGCTAAATCCGCAATCAGGGTCACAGTAAATGTTCCTTGAAAGTGTTCCGTTACACCAAGACCATGGAATGACATTGCATTTTTAGCCGAGGCATAAGTAATGGCTGCTTCCCTTACTAAATTTTTATCAACACCTGTTATGGATTCCAACTCATCCATATTCAATTTCAAAATACTTTCTTTGAATACTTCAAAGCCTTCTGTTCTCTTCTCAACAAAATCCTTATCCACCAATTCCTCTTTCACGATGTAATACATCATCATATTTAGCAACGCCACATTGGTGCCGGGTCTCAGTTGCAAATGATGGGTAGCATACTTTGTCAACTCAATCTTGCGAGGATCGATCACAATCATAGGCGTTCCCTTCATCGCCTTCTGCCTTAGCTTCGCTCCAGTGACAGGGTGTGCATCAGTTGGATTGGCTCCAATCACCATAATGCAATCAGTGAATGCAATATCCTTAATCGAGTTGGTTGCTGCACCAGTTCCAAAAGTGCGTTGCATACCTAATGCCGTTGGTGAGTGACAAACACGCGCGCAGCCATCAATATTGTTAGTACCTACCACTGCACGAATAAACTTCTGCATGAGATAGTTCTCTTCATTGGTTGCTCTTGCGCAAGAGATACCGGCAATGGCATCCGAACCATCATTATTTTTAATATCAGTAAACTTATCTACGATAAAATCATACGCCTCATCCCAGCTCACTTCTTCAAACTCCCCATTCTTTTTGATCAAAGGGCTACGGAGGCGATCTTCATGATCGTAAAACTTAAATGCGTACCGGCCCTTCAGGCAAGTATGACCCTGGTTTACCTCCGCATCGTAAGGGGCCAAAATGGATTTTATTTCTCCATCTACAGTAGAAACATCCAGATTACAACCCACTCCACAGTAAGTACAAACGGTGCGTGTAACTTTATCAGGAACAGTCTGCTTGGAATTAAAAATATCGGTAATGGCCGAAGTAGGGCACGCCTGAGAGCAAGCACCACAACTCACGCAGTCAGATTCTTTGAACCCTTCATTCATTCCCATGGTAATGGTGCTATCAAACCCACGACCTGTCATTGTCAACACCATTTCACCCTGTACTTCATCGCATGCTCTTACACATCGATAACAGTTAATACAAGTAGACAAGTCTGCACGCATATAAGCGTGGGAAGTATCAGGTTTTCTATCTAAATGATTTTTACCCAGCGGATACCGAATGTCATCCGGAGTCATGCGCAACTGATTGACTACATTCTGCAATTCATTTTTTCCTGCTTTGTTTTCATACAAGCGATCCAAAGGATAATCAGTAAGCACCAACTCAAGAATATTTTTTCTTAATCGGGTAATTCGTTCATTATCTGTATAGATATATGAATTGGCCATTACTGGAGTATGGCACGAAGCCATTGCCTTTGCCGAGCCATTTTTCTCTAGTGCAACGTCAACGCTACACACCCGGCAAGAACCAAATGGTTTAAGATTAGGTGCATCACACAAGGTAGGAACATTCACAGACTGCTCCAGTCTCCGCACAAAACTTAAGATCATCTCACCTTTTTCAAATTCAAATGGCTGATCATTGATGTAAGCGATGTTTTTCTTTTCACTCATAACCTTCTTTTTTATTCTAAGCGAAATAAGCTTTCAATTCTTTATCAAAATACTTTAATGCATTCTTTATACCTAATGGCAAACCACCACCCAATGCGCATAGCGACCCAATCTCTAACGTCTCCAATAAATCGTCCATCAGTTTGCGGTCAATCTTAAAATCTTCCTTCTGTGCTTTTTGAATTAATTCTTTTCCTCTCACCGATCCGATACTACATGGAAAACACTTACCACAAGACTCGACAGCTGTAAACTCAAAAAGATGTTCCAAATATTTGATCATTGGAAAGTCTTCAGGAATACTCACCACCCCTGCATGGCCTAATAAAAAACCATTGCTTGCAAATGATTCAAAATCAAGCGTCAGATCATCAATCTTCTCCACAGGCACTATTCCTCCCAATGGACCTCCTACATGAATGGCCTTTACTTTTTTCTTAAATCCTTTTCCAAAATCATTTACAACTTCCGAAAGGGCTGTACCCATTTCTATTTCATACAGTCCGGGATTATTGAACAAACTATCAAGACACACCAGTTTGGAACCGGTAGATTTTCCTGTACCTAGGGAGGCATATTTCTCTCCTCCATTTTTCAATATGTAATAAACGGTGGCACTGGTTTCTACGTTGTTCACTACCGTTGGCAGGCTAAACAATCCTTCTTGTGTTGGGTAGGGTGGTCTCACTCTTACTTCAGGGCGTTGCCCTTCAATAGAAGATAAGAGAGCAGTCTCTTCTCCGCATATGTATGCCCCTGCCCCTTCAATGACTTTAAATTCGAAATCAAATCCATTGCCATTGATGTTGTCTCCCAAAACGCCTTTCGTTTGCCATTTATCAATCTCATCATGAATGGCGTTAATAGATTCCGGATATTCTCCTCTGATGTAGATCACTCCCCTGTTGGATCCAATAATATATCCTGCCATCAACATACCGAACAAAAGCAAGTGAGGTTGTTTTTCTAACAAATAACGATCAGAGTAAGCGCCAGGGTCGCCTTCATCGGCATTGCACACTACAAATTTTTGATCGCTAGGTACATTCTTACAAGACTCCAGTTTAATGCCCATTGGAAAACCTGCACCTCCTCTGCCTCTCACATTTGATTTTTTAATCTCTGCTAACAATTCATCCTTATCTCTTGACAAGCATTCTAGAATGAAATCAAAGAAAGGACCTTCCTCAGGATAAGGATTGGTGAGAATAGGTTCTTTCAAATTGGATTGAACATGATATATATCCAGGTTTTCTCCCTTTCCTTTTATCACTTCATCTATTGCCAATCCATTGTTACCAGAGTAGTTCTTTCCTTCATAATGAAAAGCACTGTTCTCATGGCATCTGCCAAGGCAGCACATGTGTCCAATTTCCACTTCGTTAAAATGCGTTGTTAATTTTTTCTTTAGTTCATCCTGTGTGCCTGCCACCATGCATGCACTTCCATTGCACACGTACACTTTTTTGGATTGATGTTCATCACTCAAGAAATCATAAAAACTAACCGTGCCATTTACATTGGCATTGCCCACCAAAAATTCCTTGGCAAGAGACCTCATCTCTTCTGCACCTGGCTTTCTCTTTTCTTTAGAAATGGTAACCAGTTTCTCAAACAAAGGATCTTTCAACCCTTTACGATAAGCTAACTTTGATAAATTCTCAGACATGTGGTTTTCTTTTTACCTCAACCATCACCATTTTTCGGGATTAGGTAAGCCTAATTTAATCAAAGAAAACCAAAACAACCCGCCATAGTTGATCTCAGAACATTTTATGATGTGAGAGGCAGATGAATACTATAAGCGATGGAGATAAACTTCAAAAACCTAACCTATGAGGTCAAAAAGAGTATTTTAAGTACTTATACGTTGCCCCCCACAGTATACGTTAAAACTGGTTCCTCTAACGAAACCCATTAAGGTCATACCTAAATCCTTTGCTAATGTAACTGCCAAACTAGAAGGAGCGCCCACAGCAGCCATAATTGGCGCTCCTGCACGCAACGCTTTTTGAACCAATTCAAAACTTGCGCGACCGCTCACCATAAGAATGGTGTCTGCCAACGGAATTTCCTTTTTAAACAAACATGCTCCAACGATTTTATCCATAGCATTGTGTCTTCCTACATCCTCTCGTGTAAGCAACAGTTTACCATCCAAATCAAACAATCCTACTGCGTGAAGTCCACCAGTATGTTCAAAAATTTGTTGAGCATCTCGTAATTTGTCAGACAGTCCGGTAATAACTTTTTTATCTACCTTGATCTTATCTTGAATTTGGGTGCAAG
>JBATLM010000280.1:0-8618 GCA_049289315.1 Cyclobacteriaceae bacterium | reverse complement strand
GGTAACCCTATCTAAGGAATCGATAGTTTCAAACCCAGCTATAAATTGATAGAACACATCCTGAAGAATATCCTCAGCCTCCTCCAACGTTGATACCCTGCCCCGGATAAATCCTAGCAATTTATCTTTCTCCTTCAGAAATGTGTTCTGTTTCAGTTCCTGCATTGTCAATTCCATCGCCTTGATCTCCATGTTGCTTTCGCTTCAACGAGATAGTCGGGATGATGGATCATTTTATTGTAAAACTCTTTCAAACTTTGGTATAGCATACCCATGTTTTATCATATTTGTTCTCCATGGATGGCAATTATCTTCAATTTCAACACCAAGGGGCAGTTTTGGGTTATTTACAAGCAGGTAATGGCCCTCAACATTTGCTCATATTTCATGGCTTTGGGCAAGATCATACAGCTTTCCATTCTTTAGCGAATGAATTGAATGAAAAGTTCACTTTATACTCATTCGATTTATTCTTTCACGGAAAAAGCCAATGGCCCCACAAGGAAACCCCACTCTCCAAACACTATTGGAAAGAATTACTAGATCGATTTCTTAATAAAAAAGGTATAGAGAATTTCAGTGTAATGGGGTTTAGTCTTGGCGGAAAGTTTGCCTTGGCCAGTATTGAGGCCTTTCCATCAAGAATATCATCCGTCTATCTTTTGGCTCCCGATGGAATAAAGACAAATATTTGGTACAGTCTGGCTACCTACCCTGTTGCGTTAAGGTGGTTATTTAAAAGTATGATCCTAAAGCCAGGCCGGTTTCAATCTATTGTCAATGGAGCAAGAAAACTCAATCTGGTGGATCGTGGGGTGGGCAAATTTGCTGAGTCTCAAATGAATACCGAGGAAAAAAGGAAAAGAGTGTATTATTCCTGGGTAGTCTTTCGGCAACTCCAATTCAACTTAAATGCAATAGCTTCAATAATAAACTCAAATCATATCAGCCTGCATTTATTAGTTGGTCAATTTGATAAAATCATTACGGCCAAAAACATGGATCGTTTACTTAAGCGCATACCCAATCATCACTTTCAAATTTTGGAAACAGGACACAACGGATTGATTGAAAAATCAATTGAAGCACTGAGAAATATAGGCTCAAAAAGTCCTTAAAATCCTGTAATCGTAGTACTTTTACGGCTTCCAATAAAACCAGTAAATGATTCTATTTTTCCGAACGACATCCGCAACCACTTACGCGGTAGAGGCTGCTCATTCCCTTACTCAAGACGACATTCAAAAACTTACCTGGCTCTTTAGTGGAGCCATTTTCGATAGTAGCCCCTCCCTCTCAGGATACTTTATTGGCCCCAGGAAAGAGATGATTAGCCCCTGGAGTACCAATGCGGTAGAGATTACCCAAACCATGGGTATAGTTGGAATTATTAGAATTGAGGAATTTTTTCAAACAAAAGATAGTGATGCCAATCACGATCTTATGTTACAGCGCATTTACTCGGGATTAGATCAGGAAATTTTTGCCATCCACCATCAGCCTGAGCCCATTGTCGAAATTGATGACCTGGCAGCATACAGTAAGAAAGAAGGATTGGCGCTAAGTCAGGAAGAAATAGATTATCTCAGCGAAACCAGCAAACAACTTGGAAGGAAATTAACCGATAGTGAAGTGTTTGGCTTTTCACAGGTCAACTCCGAGCACTGTCGCCACAAGATTTTTAACGGCACTTTTATTATTGATGGCAAAGAAATGCCGGAAACGCTTTTCCAACTGATTAAAAAAACTTCAAAAGAGAATCCTAATTATATAGTTTCGGCCTACAGCGACAATGTTGCCTTTATTAAAGGCCCAAAAATCGAACAGTTTGCCCCGGGCCGTCAGGACATCCCCGATTACTTTCAAGTAGATGACATTGACTCTGTCATCTCTATTAAAGCTGAAACACACAACTTTCCCACCACGGTAGAACCTTTCAATGGAGCTGCTACAGGTTCGGGAGGAGAAATCAGAGATCGATTGGCTGGAGGAAAAGGATCTTTGCCGTTGGCAGGTACTGCTGTTTACATCACCTCTTACCCCAGACTTGAAAATGGTAGGTCCTGGGAAAAGAAATTTGAAGCACGAAAATGGTTGTACCAATCCCCAGCTCAAATTCTCATCAAAGCGTCTGATGGTGCCAGCGATTTCGGTAACAAGTTCGGGCAGCCGTTGATTGGTGGTAGCGTTCTTACCTTCGAACATTTTGATAAGGACAAAAAGTACGGGTTCGATAAGGTGATCATGATGGCTGGCGGTGTCGGTTATGGAAAAGAAAAAGACAGCAAGAAGGAAAAGCTCAAGGCAGGAGATAAAATCGTGATGATGGGCGGTGATAACTACCGCATAGGCATGGGAGGTGGTGCAGTATCGTCTGTTGCTACGGGTGAGTTTGGTAATGCCATAGAGCTCAACGCTATTCAACGGTCCAATCCGGAAATGCAAAAGCGCGTGATGAATGCCATTCGCGCCATGGTAGAAATGAAAAACAATCCGATCGTTTCCATCCATGATCATGGAGCTGGTGGTCATTTGAATTGCTTTTCAGAATTATTGGAAGATACTGGTGGAACCATCGAGATCAATAAACTGCCCGTTGGCGACCCTACCCTTTCCGACAAGGAAATTATCAGCAACGAATCACAGGAGCGAATGGGAATTGCTATCAGCGAAAAGGATGTAGAAACCCTGAAACTGGTATCTGCAAGAGAGCGTGCACCCATGTATGTGGTGGGTACTGCCACTGGCGACAATGAATTGAAATTCGTCAACAACGAGAAAAAAACTTTGCCTTTTGATTTGATGGTGAATCATTTATTTGGGTCATCTCCAAAAACTGTGCTTACCGATGATACACCACAAACGAATTATCCGAAATTAGAATACGATATCTCGCTTTTTAGCGAATACCTCAACGCAGTGCTTCAGCTGGAAAGCGTAGCTTGTAAAGATTGGCTTACCAATAAAGTGGACCGCTGTGTAACAGGAAGAGTCGCCACCCAACAAACTTGCGGAGCCATTCAGCTTCCGTTGAATAACGTCTCTGTGATGGCTCTTGATTTTCTTAGCAACAAAGGTGTAGCAACAGGAATTGGACATGCACCATCCGCTTCGTTGGTGAATGCTGCCGCAGGAAGTCAATTGGCCATTGCCGAGGCTCTGACCAATATCGTCTGGGCTCCATTGACAAACGGACTTAAAGGAATTTCACTCAGTGCCAACTGGATGTGGCCTGCAAAGAACAAGGGTGAGGATGCAAGGCTTTACCAAGCGGTAGCTTCCGTAAGTTCTTTCTCTGTGGCCTTGGGTATCAATGTGCCCACTGGAAAAGATTCTCTGTCGATGACTCAAAAATATCCTAACGGTGATGTAGTGTACTCACCCGGTACAGTCATTATCTCGGCTGTAGCCGAAGTGGAGGATATATCAAAAACAGTTTCTCCTGCATTGCAAAATATAGCAGGTTCAAAAATTCTATACGTTGACTTTTCACAGAATGCCTTGGCATTGGGCGGAAGTAGCTTCGCACAGATAATCAACCAATTGGGTGATCAAGTACCTAGCGTCACTGACCCTAAGTACTTTGCCCAGGCGTTTGAGGCCATCCAGCAATTAATAAAGCAAAACTTACTTCTTGCCGGTCACGATATATCTGCCGGAGGTATGGTAACTGCCTTATTAGAAATGTGTTTTCCAACTCCCAACGTTGGACTTGATGTTGATATTAAATCACTTGGTAGTGATATTATCAATATCCTCTTTGGTGAAAACCCTGGTGTGTTAATTCAGGTAAGCAACGATGAGAAGGCAGAAGAGGAATTGAAAAAGCTCGGAATCGCCTATTCCACATTAGGAACAGTTACTTCTGAAAGATTGCTCTCAATAAAAACTCAAACAGATTCACATCAATTAGACATTGATGGATTAAGAGATACCTGGTTCAAGACTTCCTTTTTAATGGATCAGATGCAACGTCCGAAAGAACATGCCGAACAAAGGAAGAATAACTACTCAAAGCAGGAATTGGCTTACCAAATACAACCGAGGTTTGATGGCAAATTCACTACTTATAACATTGACCCGAAGAGAAGAAAAGCAACGGGAGTTAAAGCCGCCATCATCAGGGAAAAAGGAGTAAATGGCGACCGAGAAATGGCCTATTCTCTTTACCTCGCTGGCTTTGATGTAAAAGATGTACACATGACAGATTTAGTTTCCGGAAAGGAAGACTTGTCTGATGTGAATATGATTGCATTTGTGGGAGGGTTCTCCAATTCAGATGTATTAGGGTCAGCCAAAGGTTGGGCAGGTGCCTTTCTATACAACCCTAAAGCAAAAGCATCTCTTGATAATTTCTACGCCCGCAAGGACACCCTTAGTCTTGGCGTATGCAATGGTTGTCAGTTGATGATGGAGTTGGGTCTTGTTTACCCGGAGTGGAAGGATCACCCTAAGATGCAGCATAATGGTTCCATGAAATATGAATCCAACTTCATTAACATCACCATCCCAAAAACAAATTCTGTGATGTTAAAGTCATTTGAGGGCGCGCGCCTGGGTGTGTGGGTAGCTCATGGTGAAGGTCGGTTCCAATTGCCATCCGATCAATCTAAGTTTCAAATTGCTGCTACCTATTCGCACACTGCTTATCCTGGCAATCCAAATGACTCAGATTTTTCTGCTGCCGCACTTTCATCTCATGATGGAAGGCATCTGGCTATTATGCCTCATATTGAAAGATCATTGTTTCCATGGAACTGGCCTTTCTATCCAAGCGATAGAAAAGAAGATCAGGTTTCCCCCTGGATTGAGGCGTTCACCAATGCATTGGACTGGATAAAAGAAATACAATAGTAGCTTATTAATCGATCAACGGTTCAAAATGTCGCACAGGCATCTTGTTAGATCGTCCTATTTGTGGTAACTTTTCATATAAAACGAAAATTACTACTGGACTATGAAGTATATCTACTTGCTCCTCATTATTCCGGCTATTCTATCCTCCTGCTTGGGGTATAAAGAACTGCCCGTAGAGTACGACTATAGTTACTCTGGAACATTTAAGAAATATCGCACTTTTGATATAATGCGCCCTGTTGGTATGGAAGACTCTTCCATGACCAATAGTCTCATCGAAAAAAGTATTTTATCCAGGATGAAGTTTCTGGGATACCGCCAAACCGATAGAAGGCCACATCTGATTGTTGGCTTTAAAATGTTTACAGACAGTCTTAATTTCAATGGCTACAATCAGCCTGATATAGAAGATTGGGTAAAAGGTCAGGATCAAACGCTTGAATATGATCCATTAAAATACAGTATGAGTTCCGGCACCCTTCTTATCCAACTTTTTGACAGGCGACAGAACAGATCAATTTGGCAGGGATATGCCACCACCCTTTATGGTGGGATTGACTTTCAGAATCAAAGACACCTCAAAAATGCCGTAATCTCCATTCTGGATAAATACCGCTTTTGGGCAGATGGTTTTGTGGAAGGACGTACTGTCATTTCTGAGGGAGATTTAAACTAGCCCGGTATCTCCTAAAATGTGGCTTTTTGAATTGAAAATGATTTAAAAGTCAGTTTTACCTTTTTAAAAAAAGTTCTACCTTTGCCCACCCAAAAAGGGAGTTAATGCCCGATGGTGTAACTGGCAACACGCTTGATTTTGATTCAAGAAAGTCTAGGTTCGAGCCCTAGTCGGGCAACAATATCCCGGTTCCCTTAAAAAGGAACCGGGATTAACATTTATAAGGTTCAAATAATGGCAGTAAAAATTTTTTCCGGAGAAGCATCGACCTACCTGGCTGAAAAAATCGCACACGCCTATGGTGAGCCGCTCGGAGAAGTAAAATACCAACATTTTAGTGATGGGGAAATGTCTCCATTTATCATGGAATCGGTAAGAGGACATGACGTTTTCATTGTTCAGTCTACTTTTGCCCCCTCTGATAACTTCATGGAGCTCTTGTTGATGATCGATGCTGCCAAAAGAGCCAGTGCACAAAATGTAAACGTCATTATCCCTTATTTTGGATATGCAAGGCAGGACAGAAAGGACAAGCCACGCGTTTCCATAGCCGCAAAACTTATTGCTAACCTGCTTTCAGCAGCTGGAGCTAGCCGGGTAATGACTTTTGACCTTCATGCTGACCAAATTCAAGGCTTTTTTGATATTCCAGTAGACCATTTGGATGGAAACTACATTTTCGTTCCCTACCTCAAGTCTCTGGGCATGGATAACATTATGTTCGCCTCTCCTGATGTAGGTGGAATAAAAAGGGCTAGAAGTTTTGCTAACTTCTTTGATGCTGAACTGGCTGTCTGCGACAAATACCGTAAGGAAGCCAATAAGGTAGAATCAATGAGGCTCATTGGAGAAGTAGAGGGTAAAGATGTGGTACTGGTGGACGATCTGGTAGATACAGCTGGTACCATATGCAAGGCGGCAGGTTTGATCAAAGAAAGAGGAGCAAAATCGGTACGTGCAGTATGTACACACCCTGTATTGTCTGGTGCTGCTTATGAGACCATAGAAAACTCTGTGTTAGATGAACTTGCTGTCACTGATACTATTCCACTGAAAAAGAAATCTAAAAAAATTAAAGTGCTTTCCGTTTCTGATTTGTTTGCCAAAGCAATCAGAAAGATTCACGACCATGAATCGGTAAGTTCTTTATTCATCCGTTTGTAACAATTTAACTTAAACAATAATTTTTTATGAAAACCATCGAGATTATAGGGTATAAAAGAGCAAATCTCGGCAAAGTAGGTGCACAACGCGCTCGTGAAGAGGGCAACGTTCCATGCGTAATGTATGGTGGCGGTGAGCAAGTACATTTTGTCGCTCCAATGATTTTGTTTCGTGAACTCGTTTACACCAACGATGCTCACTTTGTACACCTCAACATTGAAGGAGAAGAGCATCAAGCCATTCTTCAGGAAGTTCAATTTCACCCTGTGAGTGAGATCATTCTGCAT
Organism: Cyclobacteriaceae bacterium; assembly: GCA_049289315.1. GTDB lineage: Bacteria > Bacteroidota > Bacteroidia > Cytophagales > Cyclobacteriaceae > ELB16-189. The sequence continues at coordinate 1,634 of JBATLM010000280.1, read as the reverse complement.
GCCGACTTCTTACAAATCAGTGAAGAGAGAAAAATTAAAATGGATATTCCTATCCGCATGGTAGGACAAGCTGCCGGTGTAGCTAAAGGAGGAACTCTGGTGCGTAAGAAAGCAACTCTAAAAGTACAAGGCTTCCCTAAACACTTGCCTGAGCATATCGATGTAGACGTAACATTGCTTGACTTCCATCATGCCATTAAGGTGATGGATATGAAAGTGCCTAACCTGGCCTTCCTTGATCCTAAGAGATCTTCAATTGCTGTTGTAGAAGTTCCGCGTTCAGCTAAAATGGCTGCTGATGAAGCTGCTGCTGCCGCTGCTGCTCCTGCTGCGGAGGCTGCTCCTGATGAAGCTGAAGAGAAAGAAGCTCCTAAGAAAGAAGCTCCTAAGAAATAATCAATACTTAATTTCAAAAAATCCCGTTTCGGCATGTTCGCAACGGGATTTTTATTTTATTGCCATTGTTTAACCCGAAGAAGAACCGGTAGTAATTTTAGTCCATGAAGTATCTAATAGCAGGTTTGGGAAATATTGGTGCTGAATATGAGCTCACACGCCACAACATCGGTTTCCTGATCCTGGATCGTATTGCAGATAACAAGGGTATCACGTTCTCAACCGGCAGGTATGCAGACAAAGCAGAGCTGAAACACAAAGGGAGACAAATCCACTTTATCAAACCCAATACATATATGAACCTCAGTGGCAAAGCCATTGCCTACTGGCTTCAAGAACTAAAGATTCCAAAAGAAAATCTATTGGTTGTGGTTGACGACCTGGCATTGCCTTTTGGAACATTAAGAATGAGAGTGAAAGGAAGTGCGGCAGGCCACAATGGCCTCACTAATATTGAACAACTAACAGGAGGTCAGGACTATCCGAGGCTAAGATTTGGAGTCGGGAATGACTTTGGTAAAGGCCAGCAAGTAAATTATGTGCTCAGCAATTTCAGTAGTGAAGAATTTGAAACCCTTCCCGGGCTTATGGACAAAGCGGAAGAAATGATTCTTTCGTTTTGTGCGATTGGTGCTAATAGAACGATGAGTCTTTTTAATAGTTAACTATAACCTTTCGACTTATTAACTAATTGTTGATCCTGGTGAAACAGGGTCAGTGGTACTGATCAGTTTAAGCGAGCCATCTTTATCTTCAGCCATCAAAATCATACCCTGAGATTCAACGCCCATTATTTTCCTTGGTGCCAGATTTACAAGTATTGTTACTTGCTTTCCTATCATTTCTTCCGGGGTATAGTGCTCTGCAATCCCACTCAATACAGTGCGTGTATCAATGCCAGTGTCCACCTGCATCTTTAGTAGTTTTTTCGATTTCTCCACTTTCTCGGCAGCAATCACTTTACCGATACGCATGTCCATTTTAGAAAATTCATCAAACGTAACCTCTGCTTTGGCTGGCTCTGCTGATTGATTCTGTAATTCCATCTTTTTCTTGTTTTCATTAAGTCGAGTGATTTGGGTAGCCATCACCTCGTCTTCAATTTTCTCAAATAACAACTCTGCAGCGCTCAACTGGTGGCCATCCTTCAGTAAATCAATGGTACCCGTTTCATCCCAATTGGAAGCATCTAGCTTCAATATCTTTTTCAATTTTTCAGCGCTAAATGGTAAAAATGG
>JBATLM010000279.1:0-25823 GCA_049289315.1 Cyclobacteriaceae bacterium | reverse complement strand
TATGAAGTAGTAGGTCGTTTTGCCGAAAAAATATCTGGTGCAACTAAAGGAAGCGACAGAGAAGAATATAACAAGATGATTGATTTCATTAACGAAAATCAAATTAAAATGATTCTGGTTAGTGAGTTAAGCAGGGTAGGACGTTTAGGTGTACATACTCGTTTTGAAATCGAAACACTAGCAGAAAAAGGTGTTAATATGTTCTTCTATGATAAGAATAGTTTCAGCTTAGACAATAAAGGCAATGTTGATAGTCAAACTATGATGGTAATAGGGATTTCTTCCGATTTAGCAAAAATAGAAGTTGATAGAATTAGGGAAAGAGTAATATCTGGTCTAAAAAATTCTGCAAGAAATGGTAAAATTCAAGGTTCAAAATTTAAACGCTATGGTTTTTATGGGGATAAGGATAAAAATATAATCGTTAACGATGAAGAATTAAAGGTTGTCGAAATGTTATTTAATTTTTTCGATAAGGGAATGACAACAAATAATATTACTGCTTGGTTGAATGATCAAGGTATTGCTACACGGTATAATGATTTTACGGGAACGCTGATAAGAGGCAAGAAAGCAGAAACATATACTTGGAACACCCGAACTGTTTACCGTATTCTTACCAATAGAATGTTCATCGGAGAAAGACACCATAAAGGTGAACTAGTGCACAAGTCAGAGCCTATTATTGACCCTGAACTTTTCCAGCGAGTTCAGGAAAAAATAAAGCAGAGATCGAACACCTCAATTAAAGTCATAAAAAATAACAACTATTTGAAAGGCGTAATTAAATGTCAGTGCGGGTGCGGGATGTTTTATAATAAACACGAAAAAAAGAGGGTGAATAGTTATGTATGTCTTTCTAAGGCATATTCTAAACTCAAAAAACAAAGTCCTTGCAAACATCCCAATGTCAACATAGATAAATTGCTGAACTCATTGTATGATGTCCTTATGGTGCATTTCATTAAGAAATTAAAAGGAAAAGAACATACCAATGATCTAGACGAGAGGATAGATTTGAAAAGAATAGAGTTGTCAAACGCTTCGAATGAATTGAAAAAGTCAAATCAATATCTGAAAAATGTTAATGACGATTATAACAAGCGTGTAATCAAGCAAGATTATTTTGTAAAAAGAACCGAGGAACTTGAAATAGAAATGGAGCGATTAAATAAAACCTTTGAAGAATTGAATTCTGAAATAAATATGCTTGTTGATGCGAAAAACAAACCCATAAAATCGTTCTATACTAAAGAAATGTTCTTAGCTGAAACCAGAAATATTATTAAGTCAGTTACTATTGGTACACCATCAAAAGCAGAAAGTAAATTAATTAGTAAGACAAAACAAGATGTTGCTATGTTGGTAATTGTTGAAACACTCACAGGTCAAACATTAAACTATTTGCTTAGTCGCTATTCAAATAATTACTTCATTAATGATAAGCTATATCCAATACCCAACATAAATGTGGTGATCAATGTTAAAGACTTATTAACATCCTTTAAACCAAAACAAAAACCTTTAAGATTTAAGGGAAATTAAGGTTGAAGTTATAGGGTATTTCTTAAATTGCTTGTGCATGAACCTTTTCAAGGACTTTATACGATTGGTCTTTGGTATTCCTGATGGAGAACCTGTTGCTGATGCAGGTGTATGGTTAATAATGTCGGTTGTTCTTTTAGCTGTTGGAATAATGCTCTTCAATATGTGGTTGAGCAATGACATATAAAATATCAAATTGCGATTTTGAGCCAGATTGGGGGTCAAGAAATTGATCCCCTTTTTTATTAGTTTAGAATAACCACAGTAATAATAAACTGCCCCTAGTATGGATAATTCAAAAGAGATTTACTACTGCAATGACTGCTACGAAGTAATAACGGTTAATGTACATAAATACTCCATGCGAAATTATGGACTTCCTCTTTGCATGAACCATCAACAAGATCATCCCACAGAAGGTGAAGAAATAATATCAGAATTTTTTAAGGAAAAAGGAATAAAATTTAAGAGGGGTTCTAAAAAACTACCACTTAAACTTGAAGAGGATGTGAAAAGTTATAGAGTTCCTGATTTTTATTTACCAAAGTATAAGCTGTACGTTGAATTCTTTGGGCAATGGAATGTTCAAGAGCATCGAACTAGGTACATCGAGAAAAAGAAGGCTTACGATAAGAATAGGATACCTTGTGTTTACCTATATCCTGAAAACCTTGCCATGTTAGATCAGATATTCATAATACGTGCCGAAAATGAGTTGAAAGTTCACGCTATGAAAAAGGAACTAGTTAAGTTCAAACTTTGGCAATTTGAATCAGACTTCTCTCTGGCATTTTTTCACTTATTAGGTAGTACCATATTATGTTACATAATGTTAGCACTTGATCTAAGTCGAACCAACGAAACATTTCACACAGTGGGAACTGTTATTCAATTAATGGCTTTCTTTTATTGGGCAATTGTTGTCTTTGCTATTATGATTGGTGCACCTTATGATTTAATCAATCTTGTTATTTCATATTTGAAGAAGGACAAATTAGTCAAAACGTAATGTGCCTTGGATTGGCTTACCTGTTTTTAAAACAACCTTCCGCTTTCAACCTCCTGCAATACTTCTGGAACGTTAGTCGGTTCTTTCCTGCTGGTAATCCTTTTGCTGATGATGTGGGCTTTCATCTTTTCATCCGAGAACGGTTGACATAGTTCAAGAACATCTTCTTTTGTTAGGTTGGGGTTCAACCAATCCTTTTCGAATTCCTTTGGCATTATGACGGGCATCCGTTTTTTATTGTTGTGAATCTGTTCCATCAACTTGTTTGCCTTGGTTGTTAGGACTGAATAGGTGTAAACTGTTGTATCATTTTCTTTGTCCTTCCAGCTTGAGTAGATTCCTGCAACTGAGAATATAGGTTGGTCTTTCAGGTATATATAGTGGGGTGTTTTCTCCTTTCCTTTAGAGTCCTCCCACTTCCATTCATAGAATCCAGTCATGGGTATGAGACATCTTTTACCGTCTTTCAAACTATCTCTGTATGATGGCTTTTCAAACATTTCTTCACTGATGCAATTGAGTGTTTGGTTTCTCAAGATCAATGCCTTGTCAAGACTCTTGATATACCAAGGGATAAGACCCCAACTGAATAACCCCATTGAATCAGGTGCAGTTAGTACAGGACTTAGATTATGATCAAATCCATTTTCGTGGTACATATTGTCCCATACATCTTTAATCTGGTCTTGAGCATTTATTTGATAATACTGTTCCAGATCAGCTACGTTATAATTCTTACTACTGTGGTAACACATGGTATTTTTCTTGAGGTTCAAAAATGTCTTCTGCTATATAGAATTTGAAGTTCAGTACACCGTTTGCCATTTCGAGTACTTCACTATCCATCATGCTTAATTGATACCCTCCAATACCTATTATAAATGCTTCTGGTGCTTTGTTTTTAATCGGGTGGATTATTCCATGATCTTCTTTAGCTACGTACAGAACGTAATTAAAACCACTAAGGAGCAAGGATAGGTGGAAGGTGCTATTGAATTCGATCATCCTACTAAGTTAGTATTTTGGGTTGTGAATCTTATAGCTACTATCCCGACCATATACCTTTTTTATGTGGTTTGCTTCCTGCTCTTTTTGTTTGAGTTTATCAGCTACAATGAATTTCAATAGACCTATCCAAGTAGGGTAGGACTCCCCTCTGAACAACAGCACGTTAATAGGTTTCTCAAGGTGCTTCTTTCCGAAACGAGCAAAAACTTCAACCTTATTGTATTCTCTGGTGGTCTGTTTAAACTCCTGATCGAATAGCGGTTTCCACTTACTGGTTTTAAGTTTGAAAGTCTTTTGCAAATAAACCCACGTTTTTTCTATATCCAATTCGTCAAATACATCCTGTAGTTCTTTTGGCAAAATGCTCGAAACCTCTCTATTGCCTCCCTTAAAGTCCATATTTGCAATAATGCTAAATAATTTAGTATTATACTAATATGGCTAATTTCAGGCTTAAAACTATCGCTTAGGTTACCGTCATTTTACTGCCATTACGACTTTGCAATCAACAGTGTTATTCTACATGTATTGTAGTAGGGTTAAATATTGCCTTTGGGGGTTTGAAGCTACCTCAAGTAGCTTGGCTAAAATCGTGTATTTGAACAAATTCAATAACGCCTCGAAGGGATGATTTTATTTCAAAAAAATGTAGATTATTGAACAGAAAGGAATACTGATTTGCATAAGGATTGTAACTAAGTAATAGGGGTACACAAAAGCCATTTTCAAACTTTGCTAATGCAATCCCACCAAGCAGGATTATCTTTCTTAGTTTATAATCACATGGTTTCAACAATGGAAGATCAACTCCATAGAGGGTTTGATCTTTGAGGTCGATCTCATAAAAACCCATTAAAGTATCAGGGTACTTTTTATCGAACATGTAGATTATCTTTCAATTTTCATTGGCTGCTTCTAAAACGGAAAAACAATTTATAGGTTACATCAAATGAGACCAGAATGATTTATTATAACGAAGCTACTGTTAATGGTTTTCACAATGCCCTAGTATCCCGATAGAACCGATACTCTTTGAATTTAGCGACATTATTAGACCCTATCACTTGATTTTCTTGAACTGGTAATGATTGTCTTTGATCGTATTCCTTTAACGTTTCAATAAATTCATTTATCTGTTGTTCTGTTAATCCTCCCTTAGTGCTACTGTTTGTTTTAAGAGGCTCTAATTGATTTATTTTATCGTCAATGTTATTCTTGGCATCTTTTTGTAAAGTGGCTGTACTAGCCATTAATTCATCAATTTCGTTGATGGTGTCGCCAACATATTTTGTCTTTACCATAATCTTATGACCAATCATATCCGAACCCTTACTAATGAGAAGGTCAAAGACGGTAGTACTGTATTTTTCCTCAACTATAAATCCATCAAAGATTGGGCAACAGATACTTTCAGGATGATTTGTGGCAATATGTTCAGTTATACCATTGATCAAATCGGCTTCCTTGGACATAAGGGTATTTAATACTCTATTGGTTGTACCTTGGTTAAACCAATCTATGAAATGTGTAACCTGTGGGAATTCATCGATAAGGTGTTTTACCATATTCCAACGTTTATTGGACGATGCAAACCACATCATTACTATCTTCTTGACCTTATCCCTTTTGTAGTCCTTACCACTTATCGAATATTTTATAATACGGTCTTCGTGACCAATCCAGTATCCTTTTTTCTCAAAAACGTGAATTAGATTATCATATAATTTATTATCCAACACCAGTTTTTTGAACACACCAAATTCTTGCATAAAATACCCTATACCATGTTCACCGAATTCTGGTATATAACTACTATTAAGAAGATGATCGTTAATCAACTGCAAGATAAATTGAGGATGTGCACAGCAAATATCAATATCAACTAGACCATTTTTTTTGATTAACTTATTTCTGGACATTCTCTCCATTCCTGCCAAAGGGCTGTATATCCAATTTGTTTTACTGCTAATTGTTATTTGGTAAAATTCAACGGCTAAACCAAGTTGATTATGAACCTTTAAAAGGTAGCTTTCTAAAAGTGACGTGTATCTACTACTACTACTTTTATCTCTCTTATTGGTTTTTGTTTGATCCTTAAACACGTCACTTTTAATACCATTTTCAATATTATCCTTATGCACGTCACTTTCAATCGTTATAAATGATTGGTCATAAAATACTGAACCAATCTTATATGATTTTGGAAATGGTTTTCCGAGTAAGTTATTAGGATTTGATTTAGACCTATATGCACGGTTATGATTGACTTCAATTAATCGAAGTTCCTCTAGTATCCTTATGCTGGTTAAACGTTTACGATCGGCAATAGCTTTGTTAAACTGATTTGCAGATATATTGACGAACAGGTTATTGATATTAGTCAAACTCCTTTCCTTTATCCGTTGATAGTACAGAATACGATCAATAATAAATTGACATGATCTTAAATATTTTTTCTTTAGTTCTTTACCACTAAAAGTCCTGAAATCCGTTGATTTGTTGTCTTTGAATTTTATTGTTATTTGTTGATCTGAATTGAAAAATGACTCAAGAACAGAATTAATTTTACTCGTTGAATTGAACATTAATAATAAATTGGGCTGTAAATTGATTGCCCACTCGGATGTAATTACTCAAACCACCCATTAAATACGGTCACTGTTGATTGTACAGATACCACAATAACATAAGGTTCGCATGTTTTGCAACTATGCGATTGTTATTAAAATTGTGCACAGAATATCGACTTGGATAAGACTTTACCCTATGCTTAATAATACTTAATTGGGGGAATTTAAATAAGGTTATGCCGAGTGGCGGTGTTCTACTGAACGAAGCAAATATAAGTAATAATTATTTCCTGTGCAAGAATAATTTACGCTAACTACCACATAATCAAAACTTAAATAAGTTTTGTCTCTGATTTTTCTTTTGCTTCCGTAATAACTCTTGCAAAAAAAGTGTTGCTACGGAAAAACTTAATTAAGGTTTCAGTTTTTGAAAATAGTCATAAACCTTTTGGGGAAAATTGCGTATATGAGGAAGGCAAACAAAAAGGACTGATGTTAGAGCATCAGTCCTTCAATAAAATTTGTTTGTTGTTTAAAACGATGTCACACTATAAATGCAACACTATGAATCAAACGTAAGCACTTTTAATTAGTTGCCCAAATCTAAGACATTCTTCTTAGTGGGAGCAAGGTTGAACGGGATGTTCCCTTCTCTTAATCAATTACTAAAATAAGTTTTAACAACGAACAGGAATTTCCTGTATTGGGAGTTCTATGTTCAAAAATTCACTTTATATGAAAAACATAAAAGTAACCTCAGAAGAGGCTGGAATTCTTTTGTCCAAAAATGAAAAAAAGGAAATTGTAAGTGGATACTTACATCAATTGATTGAAAACGCAAATCATGCGATTGACCAAGGTGTATTCAATGAAAACTTTTGTCTCCATTGCATTCTAGCACATGCAGTTGAACAGGAAAAGTTTCGTATCGAGGAAGATGACGTACGAATCGTAGAAAAGAAACTTCGAAAGAAGGGGAACTACAAAGAGTACTCAATAGGTCGTTACAGATTTGATGATTACGAGATTGATTGGGATTGTTTTCCATCAATCGCTGACTTTGAAGTAGAACGGTTGGTTGATAATGCCATATTCCATGCTCCTGTTAATGGGAAGTTCAATATAGACTACCCGTTTGTTGACGTGATTTTTGAATTTGAGGTCATCGATGCCAAAAGCGTTGGCGAGATATTGAGTCAAATTTCGAATGCCTATGTAAAGGTCTATGAATGGATTGGTGATACTAACATCAGATACCTTCATGAGATTGATGAATTGGTGTTTGAAGAATCCATTAGGATTTATGAAAATGGTACGATCGAATTTTCAGTGGGGTCTTAAAATATCTCTAACAAATTAAAACAATTATTAATATGGAAAATAGTAAAATAGAATGGACAGATCACACGGCAAATCTTTGGTGGGGATGTGTCGAAGTGCATGAAGGGTGTGACGGGTGTTACGCTAAAATTTTTTCTCACCGCTATGACGGTGGTACACCTCTTTGGGGTAAAGATGCACCAAGAAGAAGAATCAAAGGCGTTTGGGATGCACTTGATAAATTCCAAAGACATGCTTCTGATGAAAGGAAGATACATCGAGTGTTTGTCGGTTCGATGATGGACATCTTTGAGAAATCAAAACCGTTGGTTGATAGAGATGGCACAGGCATAGAAGGAGAAACGGGCGAGTTGCGAAAAGAATTATTTAAAAGGATTTCAGATGAACGCTATCCTAATTTATTATTTCTCTTGTTGACAAAAAGACCGAGTAATATTCTAAAATATATTCCAAGAGAATGGATTGACGAACCTCGGCAAAATGTTATGTATGGAACTTCTGTTGTTAATCAACAAACATTTGATACGCTTGTTCCTCAGTTGAATAAGGTAAACGGTTACAAATTCTTGTCTGTTGAACCTCAACTTGATCATATCAATTTAGATCGTGGATTGGTAAATGGAATTGATTGGATAATTGAAGGCGGTGAAAGTGGACATCACAAAAGACCCTTCAATTTAGAATGGGGAAGGTCAATGCGTGATCAATGTGAAAATCTTGGAATCCCTTATTTTTTCAAACAGATTGATAAAATAAAAGAGATACCCAAAGATTTGATGATCAGAGAATTTCCACTGCTTGAAAATAAATTCAAACGGAGAGCAGCTTAAAGTAAAGAATTTATGGAAACTAATTTAATAATCCACAAACTTGAAAATGTTCAAGAAGGCAAAAAGGTCTTTGTTAAAAATCTTCAATATAATGAATGGCATGACTGTGATGAAAACGAGTTTGTTAAGAATGGAATTGTTTATGAGAAAGTCTATTCCAAAAAACTAGAAAATGTTACTTACTATTTTAATCCTGCTATCGGTGAATATATGAAAGGTTCAATGCATCTGGACAGCGCAATAAAAGACCACCGTGTATGTTGGTTAGCGAACATGGTCACCTATTATCGTCATACTTTACCATCGTGGAATAGATGTTGGGGCGAAAACGGTCGTCACTACAGAAGTGGCTGGTTTGGCGACTATGATTCTGAAAAGATTAAGGTTAACGAGAGGCAAAAGCGAAAAATAGCCCGTAAGCATCTTGATTTCATAAAGACGAATGGAATTACTGTTGAGCACTTCAAGATGCTTATGAATACGGATCGACAAACCATTGAGATCGTTGAACTTAAACTAAATGGTAAAAAGCCGAATAAACGATTCGCTTCACTTGAAGATGTTTGCTGATGCAGGTAAATTTGTAATATGGTCTCCAATGTTGATGGAGACCATTTTTTATATAAGTTTTATCTCCGATTTTTCTTTTGCTTCCTGAATGACTCTTCTAATTCCTTCTCTCACCAATTCCGAGATTGAGATGGAACTATCATTCCTAATAACTGAAAGTGCTATCAACATCGAATCGTCCAGACGGACTTCAATTCTTCTCCCTTTCTCTTTTCGATTTTTGTATGCTTGTTTTAAACCCATAATAATTTGTGTTCAATAATGTTATTTAAATCCCCTTTGTTTGTATAGGACAGTTACTATTAAATACCCTACAAACACCCTAAAATTGCGACAGAATCAAGTTTTTTTTGCATATTTCATATTCTAAGAAAACTGACTAATGGCAATCAAAAAATCAGAACTCTATTCCTCTCTATGGGCATCCTGTGATGCCCTCAGAGGAGGGATGGATGCATCTCAATACAAAGATTACGTCCTAATCCTCCTATTCGTAAAATACGTCTCAGACCGTTATGGGAATGATCCCAATGCCCTGATCGAAATACCCAAGGGTGGTAGTTTCAAAGACATAGCTGCCATGAAGGGGCAAAAGGACATTGGGGAGAAAATGGACATCGCCATTGGACAACTGGCTAAGTCTAATGACTTAGAGAATGTAATTGATGTTATTTCCTTCAACGATGAAGAGAAGCTAGGAAAAGGAAAGGAAATGGTGGATCGCCTAAGCAAGTTGGTCGCTATTTTTGAAAATCCTGCTCTCAACTTTAGTAAAAATCGTGCTCAGGGTGACGACATCCTTGGAGATGCATATGAGTACCTCATGCGACATTTCGCTACTGAGTCAGGAAAAAGCAAAGGGCAATTTTACACTCCTGCCGAAGTGAGCCGTATCATGGCTAAAGTTATTGGCATTGGTAGTTCAAAAAGTCAAAGCCAAACCATATACGATTACGCATGTGGGTCAGGAAGTCTTTTACTAAAGGCTGCGGATGAAGCAAATCATCCTGTAACGATATACGGTCAGGAAAAAGATGTAGCTACTGCTGCATTGTCTCGCATGAACATGATCCTACACAACAACCCTACGGCTGAGATTGTGAAGGGGCAGAGCACCATTTCTAATCCGTTGTTTTTAGATGATAAAGGAAATCTTAAATCATTTGACTATGTAGTAGCTAATCCACCATTTTCGCTTGCCAACTGGATGGATGGTTTTGATGCCTACAACGATGAACACAATCGATTCGATGGTTATGGAATTCCACCAGAAAAGAATGGAGACTACGCTTGGCTATTGCACACAATTAAATCTTTAAAGAGCACTGGCACAGGTGCTGTCATCCTTCCACATGGTGTATTATTCAGAGGTGGGTCAGAAGGAACGATAAGAAAAAATATTATTACAAAGGGATACATCAAAGGTATTATAGGACTACCAGCCAATTTGTTTTATGGTACTGGTATTCCTGCCTGTATTATTGTTATTGACAAAAAGGGTGCTGCAAACCGAAAAGGAATTTTCATGATTGATGCTGGCAAGGCTTACATGAAGGATGGAAATAAAAACCGTTTGCGAGAACAGGACATTCATAAGATTGTAGATGTATTCAATAACCTGATTGAAGTACCGAAGTATAGTGGGTTCATTTCTAATGAAGAAATTGCTGACCCGAAGAATGATTACAACCTAAACATTCCTCGTTATATCGATAGCCAAGAACCAGAGGATATTCAAGACATTGAAGCACATTTATTAGGTGATATCCCTAATGCCGATATAGAAGCATTAGAAGACTACTGGAATGTTTATCCAAGTCTTCGAAAGGGTTTGTTCGGAAAAAGTAAACGTGCCAATTACAGTCAATTAAAAACCGAAAAAGACCAGATTAAGAATACTATTTTCAACCATCCTGAATTTATCCGATTCTCTGAGCAGATGGATTCAGTTTTTAATGGTTGGAAAAAACGAACTACTAAAAAACTCAAGACCTTAACTACTGGCTTCAAACCCAAGGAGATGATTCATCAAATCTCCGAAGACCTACTGGAAGCATACAGCGATATTCAGCTAATTGATAAGTACGATGCTTACCAGCACACCATGAACTATTGGATGGAGGTAATGCAAGATGATTGCTATATCGTGACGGTAGATGGTTGGAAAGCAGAAGTGTATAGGGTTATGGTAGAAAACAAAAAAGGTGTTCAAGTGGATAAAGGTTGGGCGTGTGACTTAATCCCTGCTGAGTTGATAGTTAACCGTTACTTCTTGAAAGAAAGAAATGCCATTACCCAATTAGAAGCGGATAGAGATGCTCTAGCTGCCAAGCTGGAAGAACTGGAAGAGGAACACAGTGGTGAAGAAGGATACTTTGCCAGCATAGAGAAAGTGAACAAAGCCAATGTTCAAAAGAGGTTGAAAGAAATTAAGAAAGACAAAGGTGCCAAGGAAGAGGTAAAAATACTTGAAACCTATTTGGAATTGACGGAAGAACAAGGTGACTTAAATACAAAGATTAAGGTAGCGCTCGCTGAGTTAGATAAAAACACCTTGGCGAAATATCCCAAACTGTCTGATGAAGAGATAAAACAATTGGTAGTGGACGATAAGTGGATGTCCAGGATCGAGACATCTATTAAGAGCGAAATGGAACGCATTAGTCAACGGCTCACCCAACGCATTAAAGAACTGGCAGAACGGTATGAAACCCCAATGCCATTGCAGACAAAAGAAGTTGCTGAACTGGAAAAGAAAGTAGATGCTCACCTTAAAAAAATGGGGTTTGTATGGAAATGAAGAAGGCATATAAGCAAACGGAGGTTGGGATTATTCCAAGTGATTGGGAAGTAAAGTCATTAGGTGAATGCTTAATAGGTAGACCAAAATATGGAATAGGTGCAGCTTCGGTAAGATATAATGACACGCTCCCAACCTATTTAAGAATTACGGATATTTCTGAGGATGGTCGCTATTTGACAAATGATAAAGTTTCTGTTGATCATCCAATGGCTAACTACTATTACTTGGAGGATGGAGATATTGTTTTTGCTCGAACAGGAGCAAGCGTTGGAAAAACTTATCATTATGAAAGTAAGGATGGGAAACTTGTTTTTGCTGGATTCCTAATTTGTGTCAAGCCTGATCCAAAAATATTAGAATCTAATTACCTAAAGTACTTGGTTCAAACCAAATCATATTGGTCTTGGGTGTTGGCAAATTCAATGAGAAGCGGACAACCCGGGATCAATAGCCAACAATTAGAAACATTTAACATTGCACTTCCACCAACCAAATCAGAACAAACCGCCATCGCCTCAGCCCTCAGCGATGCCGATGCCCTGATCACCAGCTTAGAAAAACTCATTGCCAAGAAAAAATCAATACAAATTGTTGTAATGGAAGAATTAGTTTCTGGTAAAAAAAGACTTAAAGGCTATGAAGGAAAATGGGGGCAATTTTCAATTGCAGAGATCAGTAAGACATTTACAAAACAAACAGGTTTTGATTATTCCGCTTATATTAAACCAAAACTCGTAATGAAGGATGGATATAATGTTATCCCCTTCATACAAAATAAGGATTTTAATGAGAGGTGGATAAATTTCAATACTGATTACTATATCCCAGAGAATGTTGCCAATCAATTTCCAAAGATTTTACTTGATGAGAAATGTCTCCTGATATCAATTTCTGGAAGCGTTGGAAAAGTTGGAATTTTCGGTAATGTTAAGAAGGCTTTTTTAGGAGGAGCGATAGCTGTTGGTAAACTTTATGATAAAACTCAGTTAGATTGGGTAATGTGTTATCTGTTGTCTAATGCAGGACAGAAAAAATTGCTGGATAATGTTAAATCAGGCTCTCATCAAAATCTTATACTTGATGACATTAGGAAAGTTTATGTACCAATGCCTTCGTTGCAAGAACGAAATGCCATTACTGACTTGCTCTTTGATATGAATGATGAAATAGCTGCTTTTGAGCAGAAGTTGCAAAAGTCAAGGATGATAAAACAAGGCATGATGCAGAATTTGTTGAAAGGTAAAATTAGATTGGTATAAAAATGGAAATTGTTTCAACACTTATACTAGGTGGATTCGGTATTTGCATTACTCTATATTATTCTTGGAGATCGAAAAAATTGGCAGATGACCAAATGATGAAGGAACTCTTCACTGAGTTCAATAGAAGATACGATGATCTTAATGATGACCTTCAAATTGTCCATGATAAATACCCTACATCTGATGAATTAGAGAAAGCTGAAAACTATGCTTATTTGAAGAATAAGATCATCGACTTCTTTAACCTCTGTGCAGAGGAATATTTCTGGCACAAGAAGGGTAGAATTGATGATGATATTTGGATTAGCTGGAATACAGGAATGAAATTCTGGTACAAAGTTAAGTCTATAAAAGACTTGTGGCAGGAAGAGATTAAGGATAGAGGATTAATTTCATACTACATAACGAATAAAAAAGACTTCTTTCAATGAAGAGTTATTACCGTGTCATGCTTGGCTCAAAGAGTCGTCATGCTGATGAATGTATAAAAGGCAATTTTATTGGAACAGATTTTCTAATAAAAGAAGATTTAAGTAAAAATCTTCCAGAAAATTGGCGTGAGTTCAATGAGAAGTTTATTCCCATTTGGCTTCAAAGTCATCCAGATAAAAGCAAAATTTCAGCAGGTCTTTCCTGTGGTGCTCTATGGACGGTAAGTAAAGGAATAAATATTGGAGATATTGTTCTTTGCCCCAATGGCGCTGGAAGCTATCTCGTTGGCGAAGTCTTAGATACCTATTCCTATCACCCTGATGGAGTGCTACCACATCGAAGAACGGTGAAATGGTATCAGTCAACGATTGAACGTGCTTCCATGAGCGAGGCATTGCGTCATAGCACAGGATCGGTGGGTACTGTAAGTAATGTAACAAAATATGCGGACGAGATTGAAACCCTAATTGCTGGAAATAGACCAGCTACTATAATTTCAACCGATGAATTAGTTGAAGACCCATCCGTATTTGCCTTAGAAAAGCATTTGGAAGAATTCTTAGTTCATAACTGGTCGCAAACAGAACTTGGTAAACGATATAATATTTTCGAGGAAGACGGTGAGTTGGTGGGTCAACAATATCCATGTGATACGGGTAACATAGATATTCTTGCCATCAGCAAAGACAAAAAAGCGATACTGGTTGTGGAGTTGAAGAAAGGAAGAGCTAGTGATGCAGTCGTTGGGCAGATTCAACGATACATGGGTTTTGTCATGGAGGAACTTTTAGAAGACGGTCAAGTGGTGAAGGGAATGATCATTGCATTGGAAGATGACTTAAAAATCCGAAGAGCACTTTCAGTCACAAACAACATTGAGTTCTATCGTTATCAGGTTAGTTTCAAATTATTCAGAAATGAGGTTTGAATTATGAATGATCAATTTAACAAAGGGGACATAATTCTTGGCGTGGAACGTGGCGCAAAGGATAAAGCATATCACCCTATAATTTACTTCAAAGAAATAGATGCTCTTTTCTTTTTAGGCGGGATGATAACGCATTCCAAGAAGTTTGGAAATATCCCACTTTCAGATACTCATTTCGAGAAAAAAATAAGTAGCGAACCTCAATTCTTTGTTAAGAATTACTTGATCAAGAAAATGGAGTGGAGTCCGTTTAAGGCAATTGGACAACTAACTCAGGAGGGCATAAGTTTCGTGGAGTCTCATTTAGAAGGAACTGAACCGCAAATTTGGGAAGATTACAATAAACCATGAGAAAGGAACGAGCAACCCAAGATAGAATCATCAAACTCTTCAAAGAACAATTGAATTATACCTATTTGGGTAATTGGGAAGAGCGTGAGGATAATTCAAATATTGAAGAGAGTTTACTAAAAGAATATTTAGGCAGGACAAAAAAGTATTCGGATGCACTAATCAACAAAGCCATCTTCGAAATCAAGAAGACAGCAGCACTCAGTAGTAATGATGATTTGTATCCCACCAATAAGGAAGTCTATTCTCAACTTCGATATGGAGTTAAGGTTCGGGAGGAAGTTGGCGAAAATGTGCAAACCGTTCATGTCATCAATTGGAGCGAACCCGAAAGGAATAATTTTTATGTTGCCGAAGAAGTAACGGTAAGGGGTGAGAAGACCAAGCGACCTGATATTGTTCTCTATATAAACGGAATAGCTGTTGGCGTAATCGAACTCAAAAGAGGAAGTATCTCCGTTTCAGAAGGGATCAGGCAAAACCTCGATAACCAGCAACACCGATTTATAAAACCATTCTTTACTACTGTTCAGTTAGTAATGGCTGGCAATGATACGCAAGGACTTTACTACGGCACTACCAAAACTTCCGAGAAGTTCTTTTTAAAGTGGAAGGAAGATAACTACACATATGATCTAGATCAAAATATACTTGATCAACATGTACTTCAATTCTGCACCCACGAAAGACTGCTGGATTTAATTCACAATTTTGTTGTGTATGATTCAGGTACAAAGAAGTTGTGTCGTCCAAATCAATACTTTGGCGTTCATGAAGCACAGAAGTTCATTGGCAGAAGAGAAGGTGGTATCATATGGCATACCCAAGGTTCTGGTAAGAGTTTAACAATGGTTTGGTTGGCAAAGTGGATCAGAGAAAACATTACTGACGCACGTTTGTTGATCATAACCGACAGAACAGAACTGGATGAACAAATAGAAAAGGTTTTTAAGGGAGTCGATGAATCTATTTACCGAACAAGAAGTGGGCAAGACCTATTGTTGAAACTCAATGAGTCACAACCTTGGTTGCTATGCACACTCATTCACAAGTTTGGAGGCAAAGATGACTCCAACGAGTTTATCGAAGAACTCAAGAAGCCAAAAGATTTCAAACCCAAGGGCAACCTATTTGTCTTCATAGACGAATGCCATAGAACCCAAAGTGGAGAATTGCATAATGCGATGAAGGATATTGTGCCCGATGCTTTGTTTATTGGATTTACAGGAACGCCATTGCTGAAAGTTGATAAGAAAAAGAGCATTGAGATATTTGGCAGGTACATCCACACTTATAAGTTCGATGAAGCGGTTGGCGATGGAGTTGTTCTTGATTTGTTGTATGAAGCCAGAGATGTGGATCAGCATGTGCTAGATCAAAAAGGTATAGATGATTGGTTCGAAGCTGTAACCAGAGGCATGAATGACTTGCCCAAAGCAGAGTTGAAACAGAAGTGGGGAACGATGCAGAAGGTTCTAAGTACCAAGAGTCGTTTAGAGAAGATCGTTTTTGATATTATTAAAGACTTCAAGGTAAAACCAAGATTAAGAGATGGTAGAGGAAATGCAATGCTGGTTTCAAGAAGCATTTATGAAGCCTGTCGCTATTATGAGATATTTCAGAATTTTGGATTTAGGAAGTGCGCTATCATTACTTCTTTCGAACCTAACGCAAGTTCAACCAAAGGAGAAGAGACAGGTGATGGTGAGACTGAGAAAATAGAGCAGTTTGAAATTTATCAAAAAATGCTGGCGGGTAGGAATAGAGAGGATTTCGAAAAAGCAGCAAAGAAGCAATTCATTGACGAACCTGCTAATATGCAATTGTTGATCGTTGTGGATAAGCTACTCACTGGTTTTGATGCTCCAAGTTGCACATACTTATACATCGATAAGCAAATGCAAGATCATGGTTTGTTCCAAGCCATATGCAGAGTTAACCGCACAGAAGCAGAAGACAAGGAATTTGGATACATAGTAGACTACAAGAATTTATTTGACACACTTGACAAGGCGATCACGGACTATACCTCCGATGCATTTGACACTTTTGACAAAGAAGATGTCGAAGGTTTATTAGTTGATCGTTTGCAAAAAGCCAAAGAGTGCTTGGAAGATGCCATAGAAACCATGCATCAACTTTGTGAACCTGTTGAACCACCTAAGTCATTGGAGAAGTACATCAAGTATTTTGTTGGTAATGCGGAAGGTAGGTATGAATTAAAAGCCAATGAGGAAAAAAGACTAACCTTATATAAGTCGGTGGTATCGTTAATCCGTGCTTACAACAACATTGCACCAGAAATGAAGGAGGCTGGATATTCAGATAAGGAAGCTGAAAAGATGAAAGCACTGGTGAATGAGTATACAGAACTCCGTAACTCAATTAAGATAGCCAGTGGCGACTACATTGACTTAAAGAAGTATGAACCTGAGATGCGACAGTTATTGGATATGTATCTTAGTGCAGACCCAAGTCGTACATTATCCAACTTTGGAGAATCAACCTTGCTGGACTTAGTTAAAGAATACGGAGTTGAAGAAGCAAGTAAAAAATTGCCAGAAGGGATAAGAAGGAATAAGTCTGCGATGGCTGAGACATTAGAAGCCAACATGCGGAAGGTAATTATTCAAGAGATGCCGATCAATCCAGTGTATTATGAGAAAATGAGTACTCTTCTTTCAGAACTCATACGGCAACGGAAACTGGATGCAATATCCTATGAAGAGTTTTTGAAAAAGATTGAGGAGTTAGCCAAGAACCTAAAGCCAGAGTCCTCTTCCAATTATCCTCCATCAATCAATTCAGATGCTAAACGAGCATTATATGATAATCTGGAAGAAAACGAGGAACTATCTGTTGTCCTAGACAAAGAAATTAGATATGTGAAGAAGGATAATTGGATAGGGCATACGATGAAGGAAAGAGAAGTCAAGAATGTGATCAAACAACATATTGATGATCCCAAGAAAATCGAAGACATTTTTGAGATAGTAAAAAATCAGAGCGAGTATAAGTAATGGGAAAGAAGATGGTGGTGTCAAATATACAGGTTGATGTAATTAAGAAGGATATTAAGAATATGCATTTGGCAGTATATCCTCCAAATGGTAAAGTACGATTAGCAACGCCAATGGGTGTCAATGATGATACGATTCGGTTGTTTACAATCTCCAAATTAGGCTGGATAAAGAAACAACAACGGAAGTTCAATGAACAACATAGACAGTCATCGAGAAAATATGTAAACAGAGAGAGTCACTACTTTTTTGGTAAAAGATACTTGTTGAAGGTAATTGAAGAAGATAGACCTTCCAGAGTTGAGATTAAAGGTAAAGCTAGAATAGAACTTCATGTTAAACCCAATTCAACTATCGAACAAAGGCATAGCATTATGAGCGAATGGTGTCGAGAAGAACTTAAAAAGGTTGCATCAACGATTTTTCCCAAATGGGAGAAAAAAATGGGAGTATCAATTGATACATGGGGCATTAGACAAATGAAGACCAAATGGGGCACATGTAATCAAGAGTCCAAGCGTATTCATTTGAATTTAGAACTATCTAAGAAACCAATCCAGTGTATTGAATATATCGTAGTTCACGAACTAGTACACCTATTTGAGCGCAACCACAACGAACAATTTAAGGCGTATATGGATAAGTACCTTCCGAATTGGAAGTCGATAAGAAACGATTTAAATAGATTGCCCGTTAGTCATGTTGATTGGGAGTATTGACATCTATAGTGAAACAACAAAATGATCTACACAAAGCCCAAAGTTTTTGTTAGCTCAACAGTTGATGATATGCTGGCTGAAAGGACAGTAGCAAAAGAAGCTATTGTACTTGTTAATTGCTACCCCATAATGTCAGAGCATACAATGGAGGCAGAGGATTCTGACTCGGTTGAGGCTTGTTTAAATAAAGTACTTGAATGTGATATTTATATCCTGATTTGTGGTGGTAGATATGGTTGGAAGCCTAAAGGGTCAGTAAAATCAATTACGGAAATGGAGTATGAGACTGCACTAAAGGCGGATAAAGCAATACTTGTTTTTATAACCTCAAGCATCAAAGAATCGGAGCAACAAGAGTTTATTTATAGAGTACAAGTAGAGAGGTTTCGGAAGAATGTTGAGAGTACCAAAGAATTGAAATCCGAAATAATCAAGTCTTTACAGAAACTTATAGAGCAGAGACAGGAGCAATACTTTTACAGTACTGAAACAATTTATTCTAACTTAATAGAGATATTAATACCAACTCATATTTTTCAAGGCGAAATCGAAATTGATAAAGAAGAAATTACTGCATATTGGAAGAAAGAAAAGAAAAAATATAAGCGCCCCTCTCTTCATGACTACGTCTGTGGAAACTTATATAGTAAAGGATTAAGATTTCCGTTTGACTGGCATTTATTTGGCAGGTCATTATTCACATTTCACGACCTGTCCGATGAGAAGCACCCACTCAATAAAACAGTTGATAAAGACTCGATTTCAACATTACCTATTGAAGATTTTTTTATGCAATCCGAAGATCACCTTAATGCATTTAAAGCTTTACTCAATAAATGTATGAGTAAGAAACTTTATGATATGGGATTCAAATGGTTTAAAGAGGAAAAATTATATGCATTCATTCCAACAAAAAAGGATTTGTTAGGCAGATATAATTCTATGAAATTATCTTGGACAAAGTCAACCAAAAATGCTTCTAGGACTGTTGTTGATGTAACTTTTAAGAAGGACAAGCCAAATGAAATATTTAAGATGAAGCACTTGTCGTTCAAGATGAGGTTTCATTATATCGATAAAAAGTGGTTTATCGCAATAAAACCAGATTGGCTATTTACCTACGATGATTTTAAGGTGAGCCGATATGGTTTTGAGAGCATTGCGTTTCTAAAACGACTAGAAAAAAATCAGCATGTTTTCAATCATCTAAATTTTATTCTCCATATTCTACAGCCAAAATTTGAAAATCCTATTGTGAATGAAATTAGAGATTACCAGTTTTTAAAATTGAAAGGTTTTCTGACGGTGCAAAGTGCGCCAACTATACCTGATGAAATATGGACAGGTGCGGAAGAGAAAAAGGCACTGGCTAAATTAAAAGATAGTGAAGGAAATGTTGATCTGTTCTCAATATGAAGTTTGAGTATTTACCAGAGCCTGAACTATTGTTTGGCAAAGACAAGCATATCTGTCCAAAATTTGGAATTAGAGAGTTTGATGTCTACGATACGAGAAATGAAACAAGAAAAACTGAAATATTAGTTGGGCTTGTAGGTATCGAAGAAGATGTTGATTCAGCCATAACTTGGCTCGATAGATGCAAGGCATTCATTCCAGCTAAGCCAAAGGCAAAACAGCCCAATCTATTTCAGCCGTTTTTGGGCTTTCATAAGGAAAAGGGCTTTTGTGCTTCATTACTTTATTCGAGCGAGACGACACGATTCGTTTCGCCTACGGAAATTGACATTATCTTTAATGCTGGAAATAATGACCAACAAGTACTTAGTGCAGTAGATTGTTTTCATAGTCACTGTAAATTCCTATCTGATGTTAAAAATGTTGACATAATTATTTGTGTTGTCCCATCTTCATTTGAAGATAAAATAGTTAAATCTCAAATTTCTGATGATGTTGAGGAATCTGCGGAAGAAAAAGATGAACCTGAACTGGAAACAAATTTTAGAAGAGCATTAAAAGCTAAATGCATGGCGTTTGATTCACCCATTCAACTTATCCGTCATAAATCATTGACCGATAGCAAATCAAATCAGGATGCAGCAACTCGTGCATGGAATTTCTGTACCGCAATATATTACAAGTCCCTAAAGACAATTCCTTGGAAATTAGAAGTTGATGAAAGTAAACCAAAGGCGTGTTATACAGGTATTAGTTTTTATAGGAGCAGAGATAGGAAGACCACTCAGACAAGTTTAGCTCAGATTTTTAATGAGAATGGGAAAGGAGTAATCCTACGAGGCACTCCCGTTATGGAAGACAAGAATGACGGAATACCTCATTTAACCTTTGAGCAGTCATATGAACTCTTGAAGGAAGCCTTAACAAGATATAAGTTTGTTTTAGGATACCTACCTGCAAGGTTAGTATTGCATAAAACTTCAAAGTTCTATCCAGATGAATTAAGAGGATTTGAAACCGCTCTTCAAGATGTTGGAATTACAGAGGTGGATATTGTAACTATTCTTGAGACGGAGATTAGGTTTTTCCGCAACGCATTGTACCCACCAGTAAGAGGATCATTATATTCATTATCGGATACAGATCATATTCTTTATACTAGAGGTTCGGTTCATTACTATCAAACTTATGCTGGACTTTATGTACCAGCCCCTTTGAATGTGCGAATAGTAAAAAGAGTATCATCAATAAAAACAGTGTGTAATGAAATATTGGGGTTGACTAAGATGAATTGGAATAATTCACAATTTGACAATAAGTATCCTATTACTATTGGATGTGCAAGGAGAGTAGGTGAAATAATGAAATATCTTTCGGAGAAAGATGTCCCAAGGGAATCATACGCTTTTTATATGTAAAACCTTCAAAAGCAAATCACTCTACATTAGTTGAAATTATTGGCAATCAATGACCCTAAAAATCCATTAACTTTGATGGATGTACATCTAGAGAATCAGAAATAGCAAAGAAGGTTGCAAGTGTAGTATTTAGCCTAGCGTTTTCGATTCGATTGTAAGAATTAAATGAAATTCCAGCATTGTAGGCAACATCCTCTTGGCTAAGATTTTTCTCGAGCCGGATCCTTCGAAGATTGTCTCCAAAAGACTGTAATTTCTTATTGTATTTCTGTTTTGTGAAGCGTTTACTCACACTCCAAAACTCAGAGAAACATAACGTATATGTTATATCTTAAATCGCATATTTTTTATAGATTTGCCATTAAATCAACTACATACCAATGAGAATATTAAAAAAAGCAATTTCGCTTGCAATGGTCACTTTAGTCCTATTCGGTATCAGCAATTGCAATAACTCTGAGAGTAAATCTGAGGATAGCGAAACAAGTTTAGAGACAATAGGCGATGAAATGGTCATGAACCAGTCTATGGACGAATGGAACGGAACATTTTTATATCCAACTGGTGAGCCTCTAAGTATTGAATACGTGGAGGGTAATTTATTTGGTAGTTTTTCAGATGGTAGTGATGCCGATATTGAAATTTCTTCTGATGGTGTGGTACTAATAGATGGTTCAGAGGCATTTTTAGCTAACGATACGATCTTCTATACTATCAATGCCGCTGGTAGTTCGAGAGACACTTATTTGATTAGGAAAAAAAGAGGTGGCGGAAATAGCCCAATCCCTACCTTTCCGTCCACAAGTATTGGTGATCAGGTATGGGCGGTTGAAAATCTTAATGTTGATCAATTTCGAAATGGTGATAAAATAACACAAGCAAGAAATATTCAGGATTGGGAAGATGCGGAAACCAACAAAACTCCCATATGGTCTTACTATGATTTTAATGATGCTTATGGAGCGAAGTACGGTAAGTTGTACAATTTATACGCTGTAATTGATCCTAGGGGCTTGCCCCCGAACGGTTGGCATGTGCCATCTGTTGAAGAAATAAATATTCTTATTGGGAGTTTTGGAGGCGAGACTACGGCAGGGAAATCACTTAAAGCAACTCAAGGCTGGAATCGTAACGGTAATGGAACGAATCAAAGTAATTTCAATGGGCTGGCAGGGGGTGAATATGCTACCGGAAAATTTCAAGCCCTAAAAGAATTCGGTCGATGGTGGACTTCTGATCAACGTTTTAAGGGTGGTGGCAGTGGTATGCATTTTGGTTTGAGTTATCAATCGAACCGTGCATACGTTGATATATTTCCTGCGTATTGCGGTCTATCTGTCCGATGCATTAAAGATGCAAATGACTAATTAATACAAATCAAATTCTCCATTGATGTTTTAGCATATTTCTAAATAGAAACCCGATGCAAAATTCCATTTTGTTTAAAACACTTTTATTGCTTGCCATTACAAATTACTCGTTTGCGCAAATCAACAACTCTAAATTTCCATATTCATATTCACTGGTTGGCAAAAGCGGAAATATCGAAAAGTTCACTGCTGAAACTTATGACGAGTCTGAGAAAGGAAATGTTATTCTATTGGGTACTGTTGACTCACTGTCAACTACAGTCCGAAGATTGACATCCAGCTATGATCAACTTCAATACTTGGTTTTTGATAATTTCTACTTGGAGAATGGCAAATTGAAGAATGAAATAAACCTCCAAACTATCTACAATCAGACTGATCTTCCAAGAAGTGGCAATTGGGGGCTGGCAGAAAGAACACGGTTGTCTAACAACAATATTTTGGTTGTTTTAACCATATACCATATGGGGCAACAGATAAAATACATTCATCGATTCATGGTATTTGATCGGACTGGAAAAAATCTTCTTTCACAAAATGATTATTGCCTTCTTGAACAACCAAAAATTCTTGTTGAGGGAGATGGTAACTTCTCAGCCGTAATTTCAAGAGACTTTTTGCCCATTTATCTCTCTGATTACCGTTCTATTGGAAATGCAAGAATAGAAGGTTATGCTGATTTATATCGAGACTCAAAGCCTGCAATTTGTATAATAAAGTTCTCAAGTGATGGAAAGACCTTATCAAAGAATAGCTACTTAATCCATACTGACCAAAAAGTAAGAAAGGATCAAATATTAGATATAACTCAGGATATCCAGTCTAATTACATTTTAATCAGTTCAAATTTAAGTGGGGTTGTGAATCAACCGACATTGGCTGTTGTCATTATTGAAAGGAATAACCCATCAAATTTTGTTATTAAGAATCTGTACGAAGCAAATGCTATTGTTGGAATTGGTAGCAGTAGCCTTGAAAAAGTTGATGATAAAGTATATGCAAACTTGAATAGGGCTGATATGAGATTTGAAATAAATAATATTCAACCTAAGAAAGAAAAGACAATAGAATCAAAAAACAGTAGTAAAAATACTGATAGTGAAGATAGAGTTGAAGGCAATAAAATCCTTGCTGATAATGGGATTGAGCAACCGAAAGATGATTGGTCAAAATCTCGTGGTATCGGTCAATCTCAACGTTTCATAAGAATGCCTCATGGAATAATTATTGTTTCAAGTATTGAGACTGAGTATCATAGGGAAAAGCCTGTTAACTATCTATACAAAGAGGGTCAGTTATCAGTAATTCAAGAATTGGAAGGTTATCAATCGTCTGACTGGTCTCCACTGGCAAACGACTTATTGGTTTCTAAATACAATGTAGATAAGCTTGATAATACCACTGCGACAAAATTATACACTTGTAATATGGATACATGGGTATTTACTCTGCAAGTCGATGAAGGGAAGAATATTTTTGGAAGGAGATTTTCTCCAAATTACGACAGCATTCGATACCAGATTATGGTTAAAAACCCAAAGACTACAGATAATCCACTTGGAGTAGGTAGTGAGTTAATAACGAAGTCTCAGAAGATAAAGTAGCTACCTGATAGTAATTGACAGTTAATAAGTATTTATGGGTAATGACAAATACTTATCCCCAATCGTTAGCAGGTTTGTATGAAATAGATTTCCTGAACCTGATCCTAAAGCCAATTAAATTGGTTAATACAAAAATCACTGACTATAATCTAATAGAAATCAGATTCGAAAATGGATGGGGAAATGCTATTTTCGAAAATGGAAAGGTGTTAACTCTTAATGTAAAGTTTAATGAGAGAACTACTGCCTACACATTCAAATTCGGAAAGACGGATCATCTTTCTGAAGGGGCGAATCATATTTTCGAAATTAAGGCACATCTGGGTGGTCTATGCAAAACAGTAGACATTATGAGTCTCATTGATTTTGGTGAGGTTTCTAAAGATTAAAATATACCTCTTTATAAGTACCATAAAGACACGTTAGGATTTGAATTTCAATTGCTTCAAGATCAATTCAGACCAGTTTGACCGTAATTGATGTCCAAAGCAGTCACGAAGTATAAGAAAAGACACCCGAAGACAGAAAGTGAGCGCCCAACACTCAAAAGTTTTTTGTGTTAGCCTTTTTTACAAATTTAGATATATGTCCTTAATTGTCTCCTGTTGAATCCCAATATACCTGCGAGTAATGGCAGTGTTTGCATGATTGAACATCTGACTAAGCTTTATTAGAGCGTCATCAGATTTGTAGTTTAGTTCATAGACCCTTCTACCAAAGGTTTTCCTCAAAGTGTGAGATGAAACCTTGGCGATTTTCACTTTATAATACTTGAATATTGATTTCAGCTTGCGGTTAATATACTGGACGGTCATAACGCTAGGATCATCACCTCCCATGCTGTTAGTAAAGATATTGGCATCAGTAGGAGGGTTGATCAGGAGAAAGCATTTGGCAATGGTCTTTGTTAAATTAGGGTTCAAGGTGATTAACCGTCTCTTTTTCCGTTTCTCTTCGACTATTTCAATGGATTCCTTTTCGAGTATATCTTTCCATCTCAGATTCAATATGTCACCGATTCGAAGACCTGCATAACAGCCAGTGGAGATTAGAGTTATGAACTTTACATGTTGCGCTCTTTTACGTTGATTTTTGATCGATTCGGCATCTTCAATCATCCTTGCTACTAGGTTTAAGAATTGCTCCCAAGACATGGGGGAAGACTCTGTATAACTACCTTTTTTTGCCATCTTTTGTCAAACGGAATAAATTCGAAAAAGTTTCAATTATATTCGAATTGGTATGTAACTGGAACTTAAAAATCGTGTCAAAACACAAATACCTGATAATCAAGTGCCTAGAATTATAAAACCGTCCCGTTAATGTCATAAGTGAAACCTTATGATTTGGATGAATCCTTGGAGAAACAGGGGGATACACGCCCTCTATGCCCCCGTACATATCCCCTCCTTGGGGGGTATCTATGACAGTTGACAAAAAAGAGGGGTGGTGATGTTCTCAAAATATTTCCACCAAAAATTTAATTTTGGAAAAAAATTGAGTGTTTAAATTTTCTAGTTATAAAATATTATAAAATATTCCTTTACCTGTCTATGATTCCCGCATTTGAAAATGCTCAATTATGTTGATTGCCTAAAACAAGGTCAATTATAGGACGTGCTTATTG